>JABSOG010000209.1 GCA_013216025.1 Algicola sp.
CATTTAACCAAGGCGAGCAAAAAATCACGATTGAACCTAAAGCCATCTACACCAGCAACAATAACTATGCCCTATATCAAGCAGCGCTAAACGGCATGGGCATCGCCAATCTCTACCAATATCTGGTTGATGACGACATCAAAAGCGGCCGGTTAGTCGAAATTTTACCCCAATGGCAACAACGCCAGCGCACCCTTTATGCCATCAGCCAACAAAGACGAGATTCATCACCCAAACTCGATGCCTTTTTAAGCTTTTTGGCTGGGTTGTTTAATGCAGCCTGAACTTGCACCTCCCTTTCACCGAAAAGCGACTTGGGGCCGCTACTTGATTTTTTACGTAAAGTTCTCATAATAACAGTGTTACAAACATGAGATGAAAACGATGACAACCGCTGAACAAGTCAGATCACAAATCGATGAAATGAAACCCGGCTCAGTTTTTTTGGCCAGTGACTTAGACACGTCCAGTCAATCCAGAAAAGCGACCAGCAAGGCGATTACTTATTATAGTGATAGCGAAAACAGCACTATCAACAAGATTGCCGCTGGACTTTATTATAAAGAAGAAATCGGTTTACTCGGTAGATTGCCACCATCATTTGGTGCCATTATGCGCGCACTCATCTTTACCGATGACAAACAGGTCGGTTATATCGTTGGTCACCAGTTGTTTAATCAACGCGGTTTATCGACTCAGGTACCAGCGACAATCACCATAATCACCTCAAAAAACACACCAGCCTCTGTGGATATTTCCGGCATTAAAATCGACATTCAAAGAAAAAACCAAGCCATTAACGAGCAGGATATTGGTCGCTTTGAATTGGCTTATATTTTGAATAACATTCATAAAATCCAAGCCCTTGAAGGGTCTGAGTTGGCGACCTCTTTAAGTGGGTATTTTTCAACATTACTAAAAGACCAACTGCAATTCAAGCAGTTGTACCGGCACTTGGTCTATAAAAAAACCAAGGCATTATTCGGGGCTCTGTTGGAACAACACCAACAAAAAACCAACCATGATTTTAGCCAGATGCTTGATACCATCAAACAAGACATGAGCATCAGAAGCCAGTACAAGTTAGGTCACCTATCCAACTATATTGACAATAGAAAGGCTTGGAATATTATCTTTTGATTTTACGGCAATGATCTGATTGGATAATACCTTGGGAATTAACTGTAGGAAGGCCGTCCTCGCCGCGATGTTGACGAAGTCATATGCTACAGCTGCGCCGCAGTTCGTGGCGGGACGCCCCTCCTACAAAAAACTAATTTCAATTATAACTCCTAATAACTTGATATGGTCAGAGCCAATTTGCCAATAAGCGCCAGTTGACAATCAAACCCAATTAATGCACCTTTACAGCAAATGCGAGCATCAACAAAATCAGTGAAATTCCAAGGGTCTAAATGAACCCCAATCAAGAGCAGGCAATCAGAATATTGCGCAGTTGGCACATGGTTGAGTTTTTTCAGCCGTACAACCTGCCCGACAAAGCCGACCCTAACCTGCAACACATCAAACTGTCGCTCGATGAACTAGCCCACCAGCGCGAGGCGGTTTTGCCTTGGCTTGATCCACGTGCCTGCGACCAGCTGGGTATTCCCGACAACCGCACTCATGGGTTTATTTTATATCTGGGGGTCTTCGACAAGTCAGTATTAAACAGCGTTTGCGAGCACTGTTTTGGCAACGAAACCAACCCCGCCAAAGTGCTAGAGTTTGAAGAACGGTTTGACCCACAAGGCGACAGCTGTTTTGCCAAGTTGATACTCGACCCTTGGGGCAACCCAGATTTTATTCGAATGTCGGTCAGCACCCTGCCTTGGGCACTCGGCCATTTGCTTGGCGATACCATCGATAAGCTCACCCTCGAATCTTTCGATCAACGCTGCGAATTATTGGCCCAGTTTCTTGACCGAATTGCCCCGGCGATGCCCGCCCACCCGCAAAACCCCAACACCCGAACGCTCGACGCCCATTCTCTGTATCAATTGATCAACGAATTGTACAGCTGGGCCGACTTTACTCCGGGTGGCGAATTTTCATTTATTCTCGACTGGTACGAAATCAAAAGCAAAAAACGCAGCGACAATGCGTTGGCAGACCAAAGCCAAGACACGGCAGCACCTGACTATGCAATGGACTATTCACCTAACTATGAACAACCGCAAATGCAACGCGCCCAAGGCTCTTTGTCTGACGAACGTTTAATGCCGATTCTCAACAGCTTTTATATCGAAGACATCGAACGGGTGATCAACAGCATCAATAACGGCAGTTGCCAACAAGCGCTGATGGATTACTTGTGCGAAAAGAAAAATAAACACGCCGACTTGTACACCGCCAAAGGGCTAGATCTGATCATCAAAAATCTGGCGCCAGCGATGATGCCACCGGGTCGCTGGCCAAGCGACCCCGCCCACGCCATGAGCTTGATGCAACAGTTTGCCATCAACACCGCCTTTGACGAACTCAAAGACCAAGGATTGTTGTCGGTCAATGGACCACCCGGCACAGGTAAAACCACCCTGCTGCGAGATGTGGTTTCACAAAATATCGTCGCCCGCGCCAAAGTACTGGCCGAGTTAGACAAACCAACAGACGGCATCACCGAACAGGGGTTTCCAATAGAAGCCTTAACCGGCTTCGAAATGGTGGTGGCCTCGTCGAACAACCTCGCTGTAGAGAACATTTCTAAAGAACTGCCGCTGTTATCTTCAATCGCAGACGAATTTGCCCACCTAGATCATTACAAATCGGTGGCCAACCAGCTCAACGCGCTAAAAACCAAGAAAGGTTACCAGCCGTTAAGTGCCGATGAACAATGTTGGGGTCTGCTGTGCGCGGTGCTGGGGCGTCAAAAGAATCGCGCCAGTTTTGTCGAATCATTCTTTTTTGACTGTCACTTTAATAAAGGCTCCCAAGAAGAAGCCCAGCGACCCAAAGAGTTTGACATACTCAACTTTTACCAGTGGATACGCTTACAACCGGCACCTGACTTCAATCTTGCCAAAAAGGCATTTAAAGACAAACTAAACGCATTCGAAACACAAATCAACCAGCTGCAATCGATGGGTGAATTGGGCGCTTGGCTGGATGCCAATAGCCGAGAAAGCTTCTTGGCAAAGTTCGAACAAGCCCAGCAACAGGCCCATAACCCGTTGATGACGCTTAAAAATCAATTGGCCCAAGTCGAGCAAGAACTGCCGCTGGCCACTGACACAGTCGAAATTGAAACCCTAAAAATGGCCGATGCTCAAGCCCATGGCATCGGATTAAATACCACGCGCAAACGTTTAATAGACGCCAAACAGCAGCTAAACCAACTGCAACGAAACCAAATAGCGCTGCACAAATCCATCAAACAATGTCAGCAAAACGTCGAAGTAGCCGATATTCAATGGGAAGATGCTGACGAAGAGTACACTGTAAATCAGCTGCTGTTCACCAATGCGCAAAATAGGCATAAAAGCAAAAAAATGCCCGATTCAACCATGGACATCAGCAACCCAGACCTACAACGCACCGCTTTTTGGCAAGACGAAAGTTTAAACCGGTTGCGCTCCGAGCTATTTGTTGCCGCACTAAAACTGCATCAGGCTTGGTTAGGCTCAGCCTTGCGCTACCAGCCGTTTTTTCAAGCCCTTTACCGCATCAAAAATGTACTTAGGGGCCAAGAAATAGAAGACACCAAAGCCCATTGGCAAATGCTGTTTTTACTGGTGCCCGTGGTATCAACCACTTTTGCCTCGCTGGGCCGCATGTTCAAATCGCTCAAGGCAGGTGATTTGGGTTGGTTAATGATAGACGAAGCCGGACAAGCCGTACCCCAAGCAGCTGTTGGTGCCATTTGGCGCGCCAAGCGGGTAATAGTAGTGGGCGACCCTTTACAAATTGAACCGGTGTTCACCACCCCGCCCAAACTCAGCGAAGCCTTGTGTCAAACGGTATTGGGTAAAGAGGCCAGTCAATGGGATCCACAATTGTGGTCGGTGCAGCAAATTAGCGACAGGGCCAATGCTTATGGCTGCCAGTTGGATGCCAACCAGCGGCGACAATGGATTGGCATACCTTTGTGGGTGCATCGCCGTTGCATCGAACCGATGTTCAGCATTGCCAACAACATCGCCTACGATGGCCGCATGATCCACGGCTCAACGGCAGACCAAATTGTCGCCCGTAAGCACGCCGTATTGGGTAATAACCATTGGCAGGTTTCTCAGGGGTTTTGCACTATCAAGCAATACAAGAATGAACTGGGGCAAGATACCTTGTCTTTACTGTACAAGTTGGCCCAGTCGGGTCAAAACCTCAATGATGTTTATATCATCACCCCATTCAGAGCGGTTAAACAACAGCTGATCCAAACCATTGGTCAGCACAAAGACACCATTTGCCAGCTCACCGGTTTTGATTTCAAACAGTTTTATCAATGGCGCAGACGCCATATCGGCACCGTGCACACTTTTCAGGGCAAAGAAAATGGCATAGTGATTTTGGTATTGGGGTGTGATGTACAGAATTTTGGTGGCGCAACTTGGGCGTCTAGCAAACCTAACTTGTTGAATGTGGCCTTAACTCGGGCTAGGGAACATATATTTGTAATAGGCGACCCCGATGTGTGGCAAGGTCGCAATTACTTTAGTGAACTGGCTGATGTTTTGGGGTTTGTTGACTAGTCCTTTTTATCCGAGCTGTCTTTATCTGAATCACCTTTGTCAGCGTCAGATTGATTGCCCATACTCGCCCCAACACCAATTCCGATGGCGACGCCAATAGCCAGGCCGGCACCGACGTTATTCATTGAGTTGCCAATGGCCAGCCCTACGCCCACACCCAGTGCGATACCGGCACCAATGCGAGATTGTTTAGACATACCCTCTTCTTTTGGCTTGTTCCCTTGCTCGTCCTCTTGCTTATTTTCGCTCAAAACCAGACTCCTTTTTTATATTTTTGAATTAACCGCTACCCAAACTTTATTTTAGCCTGTTGATACAGCACTGCCACTATTAGAAAACAGCCAACTCACCCGCCATCAGTACAAAAATACCGCCAAAATATTGATTTGGCGTGATTCTAGTAAACAATGTCTAGTATTTGATAACGGCTTTTCGAGCGACCAAATACACTGGTTGTCACTGAAGCAAGGGAGTTTACGAAAAAGAACCTCTAACTATCAGTAACTTAGAAATGTAATTTTAATTGATTGTGTTCTATTTATATAAAACATAGCGCAATCCAATAACGGAAAAGAGTAATTATGAACAACCTTAAAAAGAAAGCAGTAGTCGTCGCATTTGCAATCGGTGCGGGCATGAGCATGAGCATGAGTGGCAGCGCATTAGCCGCCAACGGCACCTGCGAATTATTCGAGCAGCGTTGTAGCGTAGGTATGCTGTGGTTCTGTCAAAAATGGAACGAACAGTGTGCTGAAGGTCAAGAAGATTAATCAGCCAAAGACCAGTTAACCGCGATAAATATCATCGTTGATCATTAGGGGCCATCTAACGGCCCCTTTTTTTATGCCTGAAAAGCAGCGTCTCGGTACTTCTGGGTATATAATGGCGGCCTTCGCACCAAGCGAACAACAATAAAAACTGGACACTCGATGAAAACACCGCTGATTTTACTGCATGGCGCGTTATCCAACGCGTCACAATTGACGCCTCTGCAACAGGCTTTGGCCGATAAGTTTGATGTACACAATTTAGATTTTCCGGGCCATCAAAAAAACGACCAATATATAGATGCCATTGACGTACAAACGTTAACCGATTTTGTGCTCGATTATATAGAGCAACATCAACTCGACATGCCGCATATTTTCGGTTACTCGTTAGGTGGTTATGTCGCCTTAAACTTGGCTAGTCAACATCCACAAAAAGTCGGCCGAGTTTATTCGTTGGCGACCCATTTCTTTTGGACGAGTGATTTTGCGCAAAAGAATATCGCCCACCTGAACGCCGACAAAATGCTCGAAAAAGTACCTGCGTTTGCACAAAGCCTGCAACAAACTTTTGGTGATGACTATTGGCGAGTGGTGTTAGATAAAACCAAGGATATGATGCAAAAGCTGGGAGACAACGACCTGTTGCCTGAAGACGTATTGTGCAACATAACCAACCCTGTAGTCGTGGCGTTAGGCGAGCAAGACAAGCTGGTAAACAAAGCCGCTTCGCAAACCGTTGCAGCCAGTTTGCCCAATGGCCAGTTTAGCCCGTTGGTCAACACCAAACACTTGTTCGACCAGGTCGATATCATTAATTTCAAAACAGAGCTGGAGGCTTTTTTACTGTGAAACTGGGTATATTTTCAGTCATGGATTTTCATCCTGACGTGCAAGCATCGCAAAGCAATTTTTATCAACAAACCATCGACTACGCCATTGCCGCCGACAAGCACGGTTTTGATTCGTTTTGGGTAGCCGAACATCACTTTAGCCACTACGGCCTGTGCCCTTCGCCATCACTGTTGTTGTCAAACATTGCCGCCCGCACCAAAAATATCAAGTTGGGTCCGGCTGTCAAAGTGTTGCCTTTTCATGATCCGGTCAAAGTCGCCGAAGAATACGCGGTGCTTGACGTTTTGTCTGGCGGTCGGTTAGAAGTCGCCGTAGGCAAGGGCTATTTAGAACATGAATACCTCGGCCATAATATTCAAAGAGAAGATTCGCAGCAAAGGTTTATTGAAGCACTCGATATCATCCAAGCACTGTGGACCGGGCAAGAAGTGACTTATCAGGGTGAGCACTTTTCGTTGCCTAACCCGGTGAAATTAAACACTTTACCGCTACAACCCAATGGGCCCGCGTTGTCGTTTGCCGGTTTGTCTGCCCCGGGTTTTAGCAAAGTCGGCGAACTAGGACATTCCATCATGGGCATCCCTTATCTGATGGAAAGCCTCGACAGTTTACGCCCCGCATTGGCCAGTTACCGCCAAGGGCTTGCCGATGGAGGCCACGACAGCAAAAAGATTCAAACCACCATGGGCGTGCATATTCATGTAGCAAAAACCAACGCATTGGCCCGGCAGCAATCACAAGAATTCTTAACCCGCTACTGCGTCACGCGCGCCGTTGGCAACAGTAAAACATTCGATGAGCTGATGGAAAAGCAGTTAATTTGCATCGGTGATCCGGACCATGTAACCCAACAGCTGCAAACCATGGCCGACATGGGCACCACACGAGTGTTGGCTTTGAAAGACTTTGGCGGCATGCCTTTTGGATTGGTTAAATCGAGTTTAGATTTGTTGGCTAAAGAGGTTTATCCGGTGCTTTCAAACGTTTAAAAACAGGTAGTAATTTAGAGGTTATTAGCGACATATGGATCATTTAATTTCCAATCCACTACTTGGCTGGTTTGTACTACTTATTGCGGTTTCATTTCTTTTTAAGTCAAATTGGTTCAAAGGCGTATTTGGTGAGTGGCAAGTTCAGCAGTGATTGGCTATTTTCAGTCGTGATTTTCATTGGTGATAGCGAATTTAAAACCCAAATGCCTGAAAACGTCACGTTCGCCAGAGGTGGTATAGAGTATATAAAGAGTAAAATGGCGATTTTGATTGAGGACCACACAGTAACCAGTTTAGTGAAGCAAATTGAACAGACTCGCCTGACACCCAGTTTAAAAACCGACAGACAACACATAAAACACGTAAAAGAGATCATTAGTAACAAAGCCGATGAAACAACCCATGAAAAAACCTGTAGCAAGTGTGGCGCTGCGATGGTTAAGCGCAAGGCGACTAAAGGTAAAAATGCGGGTAACTCATTTTGGGGCTGTGGTGCTTTTCCAAAATGCCGCAATATTGAAAATATAGCTTAAGCGACTGATGAAAGCATTGACCAGAATAAAAAACAAACAGCTGAAGAAAAGCAACAAGCTTAATTTTTGATTTTAAGCCGCTTTTTTAGTAATCAACCCCGATAAGCACCGCTGAACCGGGGTTGGTTTCCACTTTACTTTCCACACAAAAAATACGTGAAAAGTGCGATAAAATGCATCATAACGTAACTTATCGCAGTCTATACCATAACGTAAATAGTGCGACATAATCCTATAATCCATTCGATAACGCAGTTAATTTGTTGATATAAACTGTGCGATAACTATAATATAGCTGATAGTTATCGCACTAAATGCGTAAATCAGGCGCTGACCGAAAAGGTTAACTCGTAGGGGTAAATAGATGTTTTTAGGTCGAGAAATTGAGTTATCAGGGCTGGCAGATGCTGTTGCCAAGCCTGGTGGTAGAGCAAAAGTCATTGTTTTAACGGGGCGAAGACGAGTAGGTAAAAGCACCTTGATTGAGCAATTCTCGTCTGCACAAAAAAAGTTGTCGTTTTATCAAGTCACAGGCAAGGCACCGCAAAAAGAAAATCGTAAAATCAATGAGTTAAAGCATCTGTCCTATCAAATCCAATCAACATTTGACGTACCAAGACCGGTCTTATATGAGTGGGACGATGCGCTATATGCCATGGCTTCTTATGTTAAGGGGGGCAATTGTATCTTGATGATAGATGAGATGAATTGGTTTGGTAAAACCCATGATGATATGCCGGGTTCATTGTTCACATTATGGGAGTTAAAACTAAAAGGTATCAAGGGCTTAACCTTGATTTTAACGGGTTCTCTGGCAGGCTGGATCCAACAGTATATCATTGAAAATGCCGGTTGGTATGGACGTATATCATGGCAACACACGTTGCAACCCCTACCACTAAAAGATGCGTTGGCGATTATACCAAAAGCCATTAGAACGAGACTCTCTAATCACGAGAAAATGCGTTTTATACTAACCGCTGGCGGTGTACCCGCTTATTTAGAGCAATTTGATTTTCATCAGCCGTTCGACCTTAATATCCAAAGATTAGCGTTCTCTCAAGAAGGCTATTTTTATAATGAATTTGATATTTTGATGACTGACCTGTTTAGATCAAAAGCACAGAGAATAGAAGACATTTTATTGTTCTTAAACACCAAAATACGTACGGCCAATGACATTTCGCAGCATTTAAAGATGAATAAACCCAACGGCTATTTATATGAAACGTTAGAGATGATGGAAAAAAGTGCGTTCATTGCCAGTGTAAAAAAATGGGATTTGAAAAAAGGAAAACGAATTGACCGCGATCCTTATTATTTTATTTGCGACCCTTATTTACGATTTTATCTTAAAGCCGTGTTACCTCAAAAAGATCAGATTGCCAAGAACATTGGCAAAATACCCAGCAATATCGATTCTTTACTGGGATTTCAATTCGAACACATTGTTAGACAAAATATAAACGTGGTTTTTGCTGCGTTAAGGATCAGTGCGTCAGATGTGACTTATTATGCGCCCTATAACAACAGTGGTGTGCAAATAGACCTATTAATAGAAACCAATCGTTCATTTTACCTTGTTGAATTAAAGTACTATGCCGGTTTAGTGCCTGGGCGAGTCATCACTGACATCAAACAAAAACTCGATAGATTTGGCCTGTCACATAACAAAAGTGTAAAAACAGCAATTATGCATGTAAATGGCGCAGAAGATGCCGTTATCAATAGTGAATATGTCGACTTTTGTGAAAACATTTTTGATCACTTGGTTTAAGCGCCAGCATTTTAATCGTGACTAACGGTGATTAAATCATTGCCAGTCTTTAAGTCCGTATTTTTCTAAAATGATTTTAAGTTTTCCAGATTTACGCAGCTGTTTCATACCTGCGCTGAAAAAGGCGGCGTATTCTTTTGATTTGGGATTTTTGCCACTGAACAACAAGTCGCCAGTTGAACTATGCGGCTTGACCAATGTTTCGATACGTAGGTCTTCAATGCCATTAATATAGATGTGATAATTGAGCAGGGTTTGTGAATCTTCCCAGGCGTCGAGTCTACCCCTGCGCAACATGTCAAAGGCCCGTTTAACAATGTCATCGCCAGCTAGGTAAACAAATTTATTGATGTTGTCTTGCTCAAATTTGCCGATGGTTTTGTCAATCCACACAGTGCCTTTGTACACCCCTATGTATTGCAGCGTTTTAAGTGAATTGGCATCTCGAAATTGCCATTTACTGGTTTTTTTAACCGCAAAACTGGTTTGGTTTTCCCAGGCCAGCGATTGTTTTGGTATGACGTATAGATGATCAGATTCCGGACCATGAAAGCTAAAAACGATGGCATCTTTTTCGCCGTTTTCAACCTGAGTCATCGCCCGGTTCCAAGATAACGCGTAGGTATATTCGACCTTGTATTTTGAATTGTCAAAAATAGCCTTAACCACTTCCATGGCATAACCGGGTTGACCAGTTTTGTCTCTTTCGCAGGTGAAGGGACAGTAGGCATTCCAAATAAAATTTAAATGCTCAGCATTCGCCTGGGGACTCAATAAACTGCAAGAAAGCCCTAGGACCCCCATTAAACACGCTGTAACTCTTTGCCTCATAAATAATACTGTCTAGGTTAAATCTACCAATCATAATCGAATTATAGCCCTATCGTGTTGATTTGTTTAGGGCTATTGTGGGGAAAGATGCCCTCAATCATCCCAATGGTTGTCTTCTATCCTCAATAATGCCGCCAACAGCTTTTTAATCACACCATGCCCGGCGTACGCCAGCGATTAAAACCGAACCCGCCCAGACCCATCAACATCAATCTTAAAGCTCTCAAAATTATTGTATCGGTCAGAATCAAACACCATCGATTTCGAATCACTCAACCAACGAGGGTTATTGTCTTCACGAAAATTATCAGTCACTTGCGATATACCAGATCCATCCATCTTTGCGACGAAGATCTCGCTGTCACCGTCTTTGTCTGACGAATAAGCGACTTTGCTGCCATCTGGCGACATGCTCAACGAGTAAACATCTCCTTTGATAGAATACAGAACTGTGTTTTTACCGCTGTGCAGGTTTCTGGCAATTAATTCAAAACCCCCCTCGACACTGGCCGCAAACACCAAAGATTTACCATCACGGGTGAAGGTGCCGGCTAGTACGCTTCTGCCTTCTAATTTGATTTCGGTGGTTTTGCCAGTAGCGACATCAACCAATACGAGGTGGTTTTTACCCCAGCGCCCTACAGTCGCAGCAATTTGCTTACCATTGACACTCCAATCTGTTGCGGTGATGTTTTGCTCACCAAACGTTAGTTGACGCGTTTTGTGTCCCAAGCGG
>JABSOG010000210.1 GCA_013216025.1 Algicola sp.
AGATGTGAATTTTATTGTCAATATTTCATCAGAATTTATTATGAATTCTTTTTAACTTAATTATTATCATTTTGTTGTCATAGACATACTTTTCTTCTCTTCAATGAAGTATCGAGTCCTTTTTTTTAATGTCATCTTGTTGATTTGCACTATCGGTTGGGTAATGTAGCGGATCAACAAAAACGAAATAGTCAGGCCAAGCACCACAGCAGCCATGACAAACATGATCACCCCATGCAAGGCTGACTTTTCGACGTTTTGTGATTGCTCCATCGCCGCCAACCCAAACTGAGTGAGCCGACCAGTCAATTCTCTGAGCGCCAGTTCAAGGTGTTCTTCTTCACGTTCAATTTTGTCAAACAGTAGTTGATGCTCGGCATAATCGAGCTGCTGAACGCCGACTATATTGACTAACTGACTGCCATGTCTTTGATAATCTTGGTGTTCGTGCTGGATTTTTTTAAGCGAATCCAATACTTGCTTTGATGCCTGCTCATTGCCTGTTTGGGTTTTTTCGATATCCTGCTCGACCATCTTAATACTGTCACTTAAGGTCTTGCTGACCTTTTGGCCAAACTGGTTGAATTGGTCGGTAGCAAAATGATAATCCTGCTTGGCACTGGCTTTTTTGGTCATGTGTTGCGCGGTTCGAAGCGCTCGCTCTAGATACAAAGACTGCTGTAATTGCATGGTTTCAATCGACGTCACCATAGTGACCATCGGCATGTCAACCTCGGCGATACGGGCAATTTCAGTGCCGATGACGTTGATACGATCAATGGCATAAAAACCAATAACCAACATAAAAACAATATTGACACTGGCCGTCAGCAACAGTTTCTGTGCGATGGACAGTTTTAACACAAGTGGGTGTTTAGCATTCATTGGATAAAACCTGATTAACGGCCAAAAGCTCAATTAAAGAATAGGTAGGGCAGATCAATAAATCAACGCAGCGGAACAGGCTGCTAAACCGCAAGCCTCCAGAATTGCTTGATTTTACGGCTAAAAGCCGCACGGCCATAACCGTATTCTGTACGTCTGCATACATCATGGCGGCCACCGGTAAAACCGCTTTCCTTGTAAAGAGGTTGATAATTAATCTGGTAATGCATCAAAGGTTGGATTTAGAGGGAGTTTTAGCAGTATCGAGGTGCCCTTGTTTACACTCGATTCAACCTCAATCGTACCGCCATGCTCTTCGATGATACCAAACGAAATAGCCATGCCCAGCCCTGTGCCTTTGCCAACGGTTTTGGTGGTGTAAAAAGGTTCAAACAGTTTATTTTTTGTCTCATCACTCATACCGCAGCCATCGTCTTTTACCTCTATCATGATGATCTCATCCTCAACTTTACATGCGATATTGACCAGTCCCACCTTCGTTAAACCCTGCTGCGTTCGCTTTTCTTCAATAGCGTCACAGGCATTAATAATCACATTCATGAACACCTGATTAAGTTTGGCCGGATAGCACTCAAATTCGGGTACATCATCCAACTGCGTAACAAACTGAGCCACTTCGAGATATTGGGTTTTGACCAGATTCAGCGTTGATTCGATACAATCAACAATGTTGGCCGGTTTTCTGTCGGTATTGTCTAACTGGGTAAAAACCCGCAAATCTTCAACGATGGTTTTAATCCGCACAGTACCGTCTTTAACGGTAACCATATGTTCATTAAACCCGGCAAAGTGCTGCTTGAAACTTTGAATAATCTCTTCGTCGGCATCATCACCCATAAGCTCAAAAATAAACTGTTCGAACCGCTTTAAATCGACATCAAGGTTTTCAACTCCCACATGGACAAAGTTGGTGGGATTATTGATTTCGTGAGCGACCCCGGCTGTTAGCGTGCCCAAAGACGCCATTTTTTCTTGTAGCACCAGCTGTTGTTGAGTCTCTTTTATGGTTGCTATATTTTGCTCTATTTTCTGGGCCATGGTCCGTAACATCCGCGCCAATAACCCCACTTCGTCTTTACGTTTTTCAGGCAGTGCAACCAGACCTGAGGCGACTTTGTCATAATGACCTTCGGTGATTTGGGTAGAAGCACCCACGAACAGCTTTAACGGATAAACGACCTTGAAACGCAACACCAAGAACAGCATAGCCAATTCGACGACCAATGAGACAACACTTAACGCGAAAATAAACTGTGCTGTTGTTTTTGCCGCAGATAACAATAACTCTTTAGGGTAAACCATGACAAACCACCAGTCGGGACCCTTTATTTTGGCCACAGCCACAAATACATCATTTTTTTCGTCGAAGAAAGTTGTTGTGTCACCAGTCATCGATTTGACGTTTTCCAATACTTGTTGGTACAAGCTTTGCAATGTTGGATCATCTATGTTCTGAATGTTTAAAACACCAGCGGCTTTTTTCAGTAACTGTATTTTTTCAGGATGCGCAATCAAACGGCCATCTTCTCGAAAGATAAAATTGTAGGCCCCTTCGAAATTTCTATTATAGGTCCCTTCTAGCATACTATTTAACTCATAATCCTGACCAACATTCACCAGATGTTTACCTTGAAAATCTATCGGTGTTATACACGAAATTAGCCATTTGTCAGCGGTGTAATCATAATACATCCCAGTCCATATTGTTTCCCGCTGTGGGTTGCGACTTATATCAGCAACAGTAAACCATTCCTCTTGTTTGACATCCAGATCAGTCGCAGCAGTAGTGCCCCATGCAACATCAGGCCAATGAACGATAATTGCATTTTCAGGGAAAACGACATAAAAATTCGCAAATCGATTTATCCATGCCATACCAAATCGGTCAGCTAATCGGTAGGAAGTCATCAGGCGATTGCGAAAATCTTGATCATCAATTGGGGCTGACATACCAATGTAAGCACTGTTACCTCGACTAATTGAACCGTCTTCATGTTGAACCCCATCAAACAGTGCTATGTCCATACGGGTTGTACCATCTGGCATAGCGATAAAAACTGAATCAAACTGAGCCTTGGTTACATCAGGTGCGAGTTCCAGTAAAGAGAGAAATTCTCGCTGGAAGATGTCATGGTAATTCTCCGCTAAAGTAAAAGAATCACTTTCTCTGGCCCCCCTTTCTTGGATATATTTTTCCAGTTTGTCATAGGTTTGCTTTTCAAAAGTCTTAACGATATGCAAATAGCTCAAAATCGAAACCGCCAAAGCAACCATAGTAATTCGAATAGCCATTTGAAAAACTGTCTGGGTGGTCAAGGAATGCCACTTTTTAATCGCTGTGTCTGTGTGAATGCTTGTCATATTAGAACCAATATACTGCTGATGGGAGTGACTAGTTTAGTACACTTTTATTTCGGCACATTAATTTTGGCCAATTTATTTAGACACGAGCATTTTTGACTATCCCCCCATGACGCGACAGCGGATAAAGCGTATAATGTCGCCCTTTGATGATCCAGTAACCGATTGACGGCGGAAACCACATTGCATTTTAACGATTTACAGATAGACACACGGCTGCTGCGTTCGCTTGAACACCTCGGTTTTGCCGGTATGACCGACATTCAAGAGCAAGCCATTCCGTTGGCCATGACCGGGCGTGATTTGATCGCCTCAAGTAAAACAGGTTCGGGCAAAACACTGGCGTTTTTAATTCCTGCGATGCAGCGCTTGTTGACCACTAGAGCACTCAGTAAAAAAGATGCCCGAGTGTTGATTCTGGCCCCGACCCGCGAGTTGACCAAACAGGTTTTTGCTCAGTTACGCTCGTTGCTTGGTAATACGCCGTTTAAAGCCCAATTAATTCTGGGTGGTGAAAACTTTAACGATCAGGCCAAGGCATTAAACAAAAGACCGAATATCATCGTTGCTACGCCGGGCCGTTTGGCCGATCATCTTGAACAACGTAACCTCGATTTGGCCGGACTTGAGTTGTTGATTTTGGATGAAGCCGACCGAATGCTCGACCTCGGATTTGCCGCACAATTAAAAGCCATCAACGACATCGCCAATCACCGTAAACGTCAAACCTTAATGTTCTCGGCTACTTTAGATCACGCGCAAGTCAACCAGTTTGCCACAGGCCTGTTAAAAGAACCCCAACGAGTGGCAGTTGGCCAAGCGATAGATTTGCATGAAGACATCGACCAACAACTGTATTTGTGTGACCACCTCGACCACAAACAATCCTTGTTAATGCATTTTTTACAAAATGAAGATAACCAGCAAGTGATTGTGTTTACCGCCACCCGTGCCGACACCGAACGTTTGGCCACTGAAATTGGCGAAAAAGGCATTTCGACTACCGCATTAAGCGGCGATTTGAGTCAGTCGCAACGTAACAAAATCATGGATGGATTCAGCCGTGGCCTGAAAAAAATTCTGATCACCACCGACATCGCTTCACGCGGGCTTGATCTGTTGAATGTTTCACACGTCATCAACTTCGACATGCCCAAAAACCCAGAAGAATACATCCACCGCATTGGTCGTACGGGCCGAGCTGGTGCCAGTGGCACCGCAATATCGTTGGTCGGACCCAAAGACTGGTTCAGCTTCAAGGCAATTGAGGCGTTTTTAAAGCGCACGCTAGAATTTGGTCAAGTAGAGGGATTGGTGGGTAAATTTAAGGGTATGGCACCGCCAAAACCTAAAGCAGCAATCAAAAAGAACATCGAAAAAGCCAAGGGCAAGCAAAAAGCCGCCAAGGCTAAAAAAGGCAAACGCAACAAAGGTTATTTCGAAGGCGTGGAAGGTGGTTTTGGACCAGTATTGAAACGCAAACCTAGACCTGAGTCCGAATCAGAGTCCGAGTCTGAGCCCGAAGTAGAATAACCAACAACGGAGGGTTTTCGGCCCTCCACGTTTTTCGCCCCTGTTTTTGGCCACAAGGTGGCCCTTATAAAGATGCGCAGCAGATTTATTTATTCTTCGTTAATCACACCAAACTGGGTCGCCAGTTCGGCCAGCACGGTTTTTTCTGCTTTACAGACTTTATTACCAAACACACCCAATACCCCACCTGACGCTTCGGCGACAATTTGGCCAATACGCAACAAGGTAATTTTAAAACTGGTGGCTTCGGCCTCATCCAGACGGTTATCTAATACCCTAACGATATCTTTAACGATATTGTCGATATCGACTTCGTCACTGAGCAGGTAGGTCACCAGTTGTTTGAAGTCGCTGACCGCTTCCATCATCACCACTTGGAGCGTCTTGCTTTCGGTGGTCACGCCCTTGACCAATTCGCGCTGAAAGGCGCTAATTTCTTTGCTGTCGATTTTTTTGTCGGCACCAGCCACCAAACAAAAAATCGCGATGGGGGCATAAACCAAGGTCTCTAATTCTTCTGCCGTCAGCCCGTCTCGTGGTGCTATGGCTTCGTACGCTTCTTTATGGGGGTCATTGTCGGGATCATAACTGTAAGCACTCAAGTCTTGCAGTTCTACCGACTCAGCCTGTTGCAACAAAGCCTGCCACTGCTCGTCGTTTAACGCTGGTACCAGCAATAATTCTTCACTTAACCACACCGCTTGACCGGGCAGCAGTTTGACCAAGGCAGACAAGCCCACTTTAACCATGGATGTTTCGTTGACGGTTAGCCCTACCACTGAATTTAAATCATATAGCAGGGTTTCGGTGCCCTGTTCATACGAGGCCTGTCGCACGCGGGTGCTGTGGGTTTGACCATCGGCGACCACCAGTAAAGATTGATGAATGCCCTCACTGCGCAGGTAGTTGAGTTTTTTCAGGCGGTAAAAAAAGGCATCGGCCAAGGCGTCAGGGTCTTGGGTGACCTGTTGATAAAGTTTCGGCCCTATAGTCATCAGCCCGGTAACTCCACTGACCTGATGTTTTTTCTCTAGGCTGTTGCCAAACATGTCAAACACGGCGTTGAGCGCACGACCGCTGTGGGTTTTAACCCAGTCGACGTCAAACTGCTGTTCGAAATCGGCGAGATTCATGGTTTCTTGGTCTTCTGGGGTTATTCTGGCTTTACAGATTTTAGCCACTGCGCCAACCAGTTTAATGGCCATGTCATAATCTTCGGCAGAACTGGCGGTAAATACACACACCTGAAAATGGTCGCCATCGTATTCAACCTCAAGGGTTCTGGCGGTCACTTTATTGCGATAGACATAGGTAAACCCGTGCGGCCATCTGTCGTCTTCGGGTTTGGGGTAGCCGTCGACAAATTTCAAATCGCCAAGTCCCGCTTGCGCGGCGATATCGCTGAACTTTAATTTGCGGGCATTGTTCAGATGAAAAGAATAACTCATTGTTGGGATCCATGGTTGATTACAGTGGCAACCACGTTTATACAGTTGTTGGCGCGCCGACACAAGGGGGTATGCTACTCAGTGATTAGAAATACGCCATTTGGGAGTGTGGGAGGTGTTGTTTGGGTGTGGTGGGTTGGGCCTTTAGGTCAAAAGATCTCAACACGGAGTCACGGAGCAACGGAGGAAAGAAAGAGAAGGAAAAATCAAAAGTAAAAAATAATGGGGTGCACTACAATTAATCTTTACCATTTTAAGTCTTTTTAATCTTTTCCTCTTTCTTTCTCCGTGCCTCCGTGTTGAATGCTTTTGACCTTAAGGGCCGCAGGTACCAAGGCACAGCCAAACTTCTAACGCCCAAATACTGGCAACCAGTTAAAGATACTGAAGATATTACACAAGGCGTAGAACACACCCAGGGCGATGATGCAATAAATCAAGCCATCGCCGCCTTTACTGCTGTAACCGGTTTCGCCGAACATTTGACGACTCTTTTTCAACATTAACGGAGGGATGATCAAGGCGTTAACCGCACAAACCAATCCGGCAAATCCTATTGCGGTGATAAACCCGTGGGGAAACAATACGCCGCCGATGGTTGGGGGAACAAACACCACCAGCGCGGTTTTAAAGCGTCCCATACCGCTATCGTCAAATTTGAATTTGTCAGCGATAAAGTCGAACAAGCACAAACTCACCCCCAAAAACGATGATATTATCGCCATGTTGGCAAACGCGCCCAGCACTTTATCGAGGCCGTCTGTGGTGACCACTTCGTTAATGGCGCCGACTAATATGCCGATGTTGCCACCTTGTTCAATGATTGACAAAAACGCGGTTTGATTGAGGTTGCCAAAAGTGGCCAGCAACCATAAAGCGTAAATAACAAAACAACCCAATGACCCAATTAGCATGGCTTTGGCGATAATTTGCGGTTTTTTGCCGTAATATTTAACTAGGCTGGGCACCGAACCATAATAGCCAAATGAGGTCAGGTAAAACGGCAATGCAGCAAACATATAAAAATAAGCGGGTACTTCGCCTTGCCCATCGCTGCCATTCGTGAACAGGTTGCCCAGTTGGGCGGCCAAGGTCAAATCGAACACCGCCATGGCAAAGGTCACCAACATGCCCACGATAAGAATCGAGGTCACCCGGTCGACGGCTTTAGTCGAAAACCACACCACAAAAGACAGTAAAAAAGCAAAGATGAAACCCGATAGCATTTGCGGCGGCGCATAACCGAAGGTGGATAGGAGTGTTTGGTTGACGATAGAACCACCGCCACTAATATAAGCATAATCGAGAATGTACATCAAAAAGGCAAACAGCAAGCCGTTGACCACATTCCAACCCTTGCCCAGCGTTGCGCTGACCATGGTATTAAAACTATCGCCAGGTTTAAAGTGCAGGTTAACCTCAAGTATCATCAAAGACACCCGGTACAATACAAACCACGAAAGTAACATGCTGACCAAAGACCAGCCAAACCACATGCCCGAAGACACAACCGGCAATGAAAACATGCCTGCGCCAACCGCAGTACCGGCGGTGATCACGATGCCACCGACCATTGAAACCGGTTTATTATCTACCTTTGTCACTTGTGCCGCTTCCACGTCTTCTCCCCCAAAATATCTTACAAATTTAAGGCGTTCATCCTACACAGTTGCATATGCAACGTCCATTTTTTAAAAGTATCTGTTATGTAACGATGTTGATACGCCTCGCTGAGGCACTAAATAAAGGAGCTAGGCAGTTTTATCAATCGATTTCATTCAAAGGCCACAAAACAATGTAATCTTCAAAATTATCGGTATTGGCATGGTCTTCACTGATCACTTTACCTCGCACACTCATGCCCGCTTTGTGCATCGGAGACTTCTTTCCCTTGTGCAGTAACGGATGCCAGCTCGGCAATGATTTGCCCTCGGCCAGACGGCGATAAGCGCAACTGGGCGGCATAAAGTAGATGTCTTTGAGGTTTTCTTTGGTCAGTGTCACGCAGTCTGGCACCAGCTGGGTGCGCTTAGCGTATTGGGTGCAACCACAGGTTTTATCGTTAAGGTAACGACAGACAATATTGGTGTGATGAATCTCTTCGCCTTCGTCGATATGCGTCGAAGTCACTTGTTCTTCGACACTTTCATCTTCAATAAACTTGTGCAAACAGCATTTAGCACAGCCATCACACAACGACTCCCATTCGGGGCGAGTCATTTCTTCGAGGGTTTTAGTTTCCCAAAAGGGTTTTTCGTCCATTACAGCTTCAGCCGAGCCGGTGGGTATTTAATCAGGTCGGCCAAGTATCCAACCGAAGTCACAAAATAATAAGAACGATTCCAGTGCATCAACGTTTTATAGTTGTTATAGGCCAAATACGCCCTGCCCTTGGCATCATCGGGTAAAATCAGGGCGGCTTTGATGTTTTTGCTCGGCAACGATGTCCCATCAAACCGGAGTAGGCCCAACTGGCGCCAATCAGCCAAAGATTTCTCGCCAGCCCGGTATTTTTTTAACCACTGTGCCAAACTCCTACCCTTGCCTACGGATAGATTGATATCAAAAGTCTTAGGCAATTTGACCTGACGTCCCCAGGTACCGTCATTGTCCCAACCTTCTGACTTGAGATAATTGGCAATAGAAGCAAATACATCGGCTTTGTTGTTCCAGATGTCTTTTTTGCCGTCGCCATCGTAATCTACCGCATAATTCAAATACGATGTCGGCAAAAACTGGGTTTGTCCCATCGCGCCAGCCCACGAGCCTTTTAAACCGGCAACCGTATTTTCACCGCGTTTAATAATTTCTAGTGCCGCAAATATTTGCGGTCGATATAAAGACTCACGACGACCCTCATAGGCCAAAGTGGTCAGTGCAGCAAACACCGAATGGCTGCCGGTATACTTGCCAAACGCGCTTTCTAATCCCCACAAAGCCACAATAAAACGCGGCTGCACGCCAAAGTCGTTGCCGATTGTAGTCAGTAACGCTTCGTTGTCGTTCAATTGCTTGAGTGCCTTTTTCACAACCCAGTCGTTAACGCGTTTGGGCAGGTAGGTATCTAAAGTCTGGATGAATTCGGGTTGCGTTTTGTCTTTTTTGACCACCTTATGACGATAAGTCAGGCCATTTAACGCCTCATCAACCAGAGATTTGTCATAGCCTTTATCGATAGCTTCAGTTTTAATAAGCTCAATATATTGTTCGAAGCTGGGTTTTTCGGCTGCTTGTGCATTTGACGACAGTAAAACACTCAACCATATTACGCTCGACAAAAAAAAAGCTGAAAAACGTTTATTCATTGTTGTCGCCAACCTTTGTTTTGTTCGCCTTGATTGTTGTTGGCCTCGAGATGTTTATCAAGCAGGTTTTCAACCGGGGGTGGTATTTGCAGATAAAAGCCGTTTTTTTCGAGTTGGCTCATCACTGTTTGTTTGTCTGCAAGTGCCAGTTTGGGGTGTTTATCGAAGTTGATCAGCATCACAAATTGCGGTCTACCAAAGGTTTCGAGCAGCGGGGCCGGCACTTTTGAGAAATCATCTCGTTTCTCAATGTATAGGTAAGTGTCGGCTTTGTTTAAACTTTTATAAATTGTACACAACATAAGGGCTATTAGTTCTTTTTTAACCTTGATTAAGCAGGGCCCAAACTATAACATGAACACTTTAAATAAGCGTAAGCTTTGCGTGATTAAAACCCGCAAGTCTCGTTTTATTAGATTAACATTGGTTTCTTATCTGGATCTCTAAAACTATGTCGGAACAAGCGATTGAATTAAAAGGCAGTTTGTTTACTTTATCTGTATTACATTTGGTCCAAAATGATTTACATGAGCTAAAATCCTCCCTAAAAGCAAAGATTGAACAAGCCCCCGGTTTCTTTTTCCGTGCCCCGGTGGTGGTCAATATCGAAAAGTTGGCCGATGAGGTCATTGACTTTAATGCGCTCAGAGCAGTGATTGTCGAAATGTCATTGGTTTTGGTCGGCATCTGTGGCGGCACAACCGCACAAAAGCAATCGGCCAAAGACCAAGGGTTAGCCGTTTTGTCTCATGGCAAGGCCTCAAGCCCAGCCATTGACAAAGTCGAAGCCCAACAGTCAATAGAAACCGTCGAAAGAATTGTAGAAGTTGAAAAGATCGTCGAAAAAATCATCGAAAAGCCAGTTTTCGAACCGGCCAAAGAAGTGCGACAAAATATCCGCTCTGGACAGCAGGTGTATGCCAAAGACACCGACTTGATCATTCTCGGTTCAGTAGGTCATGGTGCTGAAGTGATTGCCGATGGCAACATTCATGTCTATGGCACCTTGCGTGGTAAAGCCATTGCAGGGGCTAAAGGCAACAAACACGCGAAAATCTATTGTCAGAATATTCAGGCAGATCTGGTCTCCATATGTGGCAATTACATGATGAGCGAGGCCCTGCAAGCGCAGCTGTGGGACAAACCCGCCAGCATTGAATTGTCAGAAGAAAAACTCATTATCAGTGAATTGAATTAAATAAAAAGGTTGTTTTAACATGGCTAGAATTATTGTCGTGACATCAGGCAAAGGCGGCGTTGGCAAGACCACGTCCAGTGCCGCGATTGGGACAGGATTAGCATTAAAAGGTCATAAAACCGTAATCGTCGATTTTGATATCGGCTTGCGTAATCTGGATTTAATCATGGGCTGTGAACGCCGCGTGGTTTACGATTTTGTCAACGTGATCAACGGTGAAGCCAACTTACGTCAAGCGCTTATCAAAGACAAACGAGTTGAAAAGCTGTTTATCTTACCCGCTTCACAAACCCGTGACAAAGACGCTTTGACTCAGGAAGGCGTCGAGAAAATTCTCGATGAATTGGCAGAAGAATTTGAATTTATCATCTGTGACTCACCAGCAGGTATTGAAGCTGGCGCATTAATGGCCTTGTATTTTGCCGACG
>JABSOG010000211.1 GCA_013216025.1 Algicola sp.
CTGAGAGCTTTGCTCCCAATGTTGTTGGTCGCCATCATAATAGGTCAACGCCTGCATCACCGGCACGCCCCAACGTTCAAATTCTACTTTGCGTTGGCTGGCAAAATGAATGTTTCTCATATTAACAATCAGGTCGATAAACGTTTGTCCGTCAATTTGTACAACATGGCCATAATCAACGCCTTTACGACTGGTTTGACTGAAAAACGGCACCACGAACAAGCCCTTTTGCTGCAACCTTTTAATCGTTTCGTCTACCAAAGCCGTGGTATCAGACTCAATACTGGCGCGGTCGAACATAATGCCGACTACCGGCTCACCAGCGTGTTGACGCCACTGTAAATAAGTGGGCAAATCATTGAAAATACCATTGGCATGTTGCGGATGATAAATCCCCGCAGCGGGATAAACGATAGGAGGTTCGACAGTTAACCCTGACTGTTCAAATAGCTTTACGCTAATATAATTGGCCATTCGAGTCAGGTTTTCGCGGCCCCCATTGGCAAAATATTGCCTGATATTTGCGACCTCATCGCCAGATAAACCTTTTAAAAGCGCGATATCGTCAACCGCCTTTAACGACATAAAACGGCTGTTGGCAGCCGTAACCACTCCAGCATATTTGGCAAATACCTTGCGGGTTTCTCGGGCTGATACCCCGGCAAATATCACCAATTGATATTGCTCAAAATGGCCGACCAAATTGTCATTGTGTTGCAGTGATTTGGCTGTTTGGTGTTGCAGCGTCATGCCCTTATCGGCGGCTTCTGTTTGTAACAGGGTAATTTTGGCTTTGTTGGCGTGACTGCCGGTTAGCATTAATATGCTCTGTTGCGCGGCATTAACGCTGGTATGAACCAAACATAGCCACAGCATTATCAGTCTACATGTCATCAATTTTTGTCTCATTGGTCAGTCTCAGGTATATAAACAATCGAACCATCATTCATGCGGTAGGCAACGCCAGCTTTAACGCCTTCGCCTGCCCCAATTTGTCCGCTACTTTTGTAGCTTTCTATGGTTTTTCCCTTTTTTATGATAATTTCCATATCCGGTTGTCCGGCGTTTTTGATCACCGTGACATCCTCGGCCATAAAGGGATTCATCGGATTTTGCGCGATGGTGATCAGCAATGCCGCCACCAGCACCAAAAATACATCAACCAAATTCACCAGCGACAATGCCGGATTACTGGCCTCGTCTTCATCAAGCAACTTCACGAAGTAATGCCTCCTGCGCAGGTAGTTCACGGCGGTCAATCATCGCGCCAATGGCTGCGAATTCTACCGCCAACCAGCGCTTTTTGATGCTGGCGATCCAAAAGGTCACTGAGGCAATAACCAAGCCGAAGATCACCGCTGAAAACGCCACAATCAGGTTTTCGCTGATCCCCTGAACATTGCCATCAGCCAACGATTTTAGGGCCGGTCCCATTGGGATCATGGTGGCAATCAAACCCAGCATCGGTGCTATTCGGCTGACGGTTCTGACCGCTTCAAGTGACTGCAATGCGGCAACGTCTAGTTCATCTTTGCTGATATTGGGGTTGAGCCGAAATATTGAGATCAAAAGATAACCTTTTATCGGCCTGGGTCTTTCGTGTTTAAGTTCGTCGAGCGTATAAGCAGCTCGGTTGGTACGCCGCTGCCAATACTGGCAGGCAAAACCGCCCAAGGCATACAAACAGTAGCCAAACAGCAAGGCCAGCAATAGCAGTACAGGTGCCATAAAGAAATCAGACAGGCGGTACATCAAATCTTCAAGATTTCGGATCATTGGTTTGTCTCCCTTATATTTGAATTAATCGATTTATGAGGCTGCATCATAATTTGAGCAGCGCTGAGTTCACGGCTTTGTAGCCAGCCGAATATTTGCAGCAATTTTTGCAGTGAGGTATTTTTGTCTCCCACCAGTAAAATCTGTGGTTTGTCACTGGCAGCCACTTGCGCCAGTAATGCTTGCTCAAAGGCAGCCCAGTTGTTGTAGGCCTGTTGTTGCAAGCCCCATTTTTGTGGCTGGGGGAACAGCGTAATGGTGATGGTATTTTTAACTTTTACTGACCTTGATTGCCCGTGTTCATCAGTCGGCAAAGACACTTTCAAGGCTTTGGGCACGGCATTGGCGGTTAATAACAAAAACACCAGCAGAATGAAAATAACATCCAGCAAAGCAGTCAAATCTGGCAGCCCTGACGGTTTAAATTCGGCACCACTGTCAGCTTGGATCATGCTCTTTGCTCAAGCGACAGCGAACATTCATTGAGTACCTGCGCCATAACAGATACTCGGTGATCAGCCCAAATCGAAAACCCATGACTGGCGGCCATCGCAGGAATGGCAATGGTCAGGCCAAGGGCTGTGGTGATCATTGCCTCCCACATACCCGATGCCAACAAAGCCGGTGTTACTGGCCCCTGCTCTAGCGCGACACTTTGAAACATGGTGATAATGCCAAGAATAGTCCCGAGCAATCCCAACAAAGGCGTCATGGTACTGAGCAAAGTTAACCAGCGGGTATGCGCGCGCAGCTTTTTGCTCTCGCCAACCAGCCACAAACTCATCACTTCATCGCGGGTAGGTTTGGCGGTGTGCCGATGCTCGCTTAACAATCGCAATCCACTAGACAGTCCTAGTTTGTGGTTTTGCGGCAAACTATCTGCCATAAACCACTGCTTGTTCGATTGGGTCCGCAGTGGCGGATAAAAGACAAATGCCACCAGCCGCTCGACGATTAAAGCCAGCGTTAACACCGAACAGATGATCAGTGGATAAACGATTGGGCCTGATGTCCAGATATATTGTTGCATTGTCACATTCCTAATTAATCACAAAATCAACGGGCACTTCGACCCACGCTGTAACAGGTTTACCGTCTATCTGCGCAGCCGCAAACAGCCATTTTGACACCGCCGCCAGTGCCGAACGGTCCAAAGAATCGAACCCCGATGAACGACTGAGTTTCACTTGTTGGGTTTCTCCCCGGGCATTCACCAAAGCCTTAACCCAAGCTTCGCCCTGCTGCCTGCGCCGTAATGCCAACCTCGGATAAACCGGTGATTGTGGCGGCGCTCTGAATCTGGCCTCTTTCACAACGGGCAAAGATTGTGGTTTTAGCTGCACAGGTTGCTCTTCAACTTCTGGTTCTGCACGCGCTTTCGCTATGACCTGCTCTTGTTTTAGTGCTGGTTCAATCGACTGTGGTTTTGGCTTTTCGACCGGCGATTTTATTACCGCCTTTGTTGTCACCGGCTTGGGTTTTTCAACCTTGGGCTTTGGTTTGGGTTTAAACGCCTTAACCTGTGGCGCCTGAATCTGAACAATCGCAATCGCCAAAGGTTGTTGGCCTACCACACCCATTTTTTGCGGTGCAACAATGTCAGGCTGTGCGCTCAACCACGCTAAGTGACCAGCCACCGACAGACCTAATGCAATTACCCCCCTGCCCAGTGCCATCTGTAAATTAACCTTGCCAGTAATTGATGGGTGGCATCTTAACAAAACAAATTACGAATGACAATCATTCTCATTTAGATTATCATTTGAAAATAAGTCATTGCACTCATCATTAATCTTAAGGAACACACCATTGAAAACCCTGAAACTGACCCCGTTGGCCGTGGGCATCTTGTTGGCCGTCACCACAAACACCAATGCCGAACAACTCGACGACAAACCGGTTGAACGCACTTATTTGTTGAACAAAGTCACGGTAGCCGCCACTTTAAGCGAAGAAAAAGTCAATGATGTTGCAGGCAATGTCAGCGTGATCAGCGCACAAGATTTACTAGATAACGGTGCCACCAACATTGCCGACATGGTGCGTTATCAGCCCGGCGTAGAAGTGGCTGTGCAAGCGGGTCAAGGTGGTCGCTTTGGTTTAAAAGGCATGAATATTCGTGGCATGGATGAAAACCGGGTGAAAATAGTGGTCGATGGTGTCGATCAGGCCGATGCTTTCGCCCCAGCAGGCAGCCCCTACCAACGCGCAGGCAGAAACTACGTCGACATTGATTCGATGAAACAAATTGAGATTGTAAAAGGCCCGGCTTCGAGCCTATATGGCAGCGATGCTATTGGCGGGGTTGTGGCTTTCACCACCAAAGATCCGGCTGATGTATTGGCTGCTGGCGATAACACCGCAGGCAGCGCCAAAATTCAATACCACAGTGTCGACAATACACAAACCGAGTCTTTCACCATCGCCAATCGCACCGGCCAACTTGAATCATTGCTGGTTTACACCCGCCGCAATGGCGAAGCCGTCGAGAATCACAGCGACAGTGAAAAGCCAGACCCGCTCGACTTTGAAAGCGACAATATTCTCGCCAAACTGCAATATCAGGCCAACGAACAGCACCGATTTGGCTTCACCGCCGAACGATTTGAGTCGTACACCGAAACCGATGTGCAATCACAATTGGGCGGTAGTTACAGCGAATATTACATAGGAAAAGACACGGTCTCGCGCGATAGATACGGCCTATCTCACCTGTGGCAGGCAGACAACGCCCTGTTTGACAAAATGAAGCTAACTTTAGATGTGCAAAAAAGTGAATCAGCCCAAGACACCCATCACGTCTACCGCGATGCCAGAAGAATCAAAGACTACAACCACAGTGAAGACAACAAAACCCTAGCGGCCCAGTTTGACTTAACCCGCGACAATCATTACATCACTTATGGTTTTAATATCGAGCATTCAGACGTGGCCAACACCACCGATACCCTGTATTTAGACTCGCCTGAGCGCAACACCTACAACCGCTATGTGCCATTGGTCGAACAAAAAAGCCGAACTTTGTTTTTGCAGGACAAAATCTCGTTGCTTAACGACAAATTGTTGATAACCCCGGGGTTGGGTTATTCAAAATTCGACGCCAAGCCCAAAATTGACGAACAATTCGCAGCGCCCGAAGTGATAAACGAAGCACTCACCGACCACGCCAGCAGCAAGGTAACCGGACGCTTAGGTGCAGTGTATAAACTGGTTGACGGATACACCTTATTTGGACAATACAGCCAAGGGTTCAAATCGCCGCAAATTATCGACAGCTACTACGGCAGCCACCGTAATTATGGGCCGGGTTATAACTATTTGTCGTTACCCAATGCCGCACTCAAACCAGAACAAAGTGACTCGTTCGAATTTGGTTTAAGGGCCAATGGCGACCACGGCGATTTAGAAGTCACGGTGTTTTACAACGACTATCAAGACTTTATAGAACAAGCTACGCTCGACAACAGCTACAACGGCCAAACCTACGACAGCGTCACCCAAAACGTCAACTTAGACGAAGTAAAAATCAGCGGCATAGAACTGCGCAGCGCCATATGGCTCGACACTGCAATCAACGCCCCGCAAGGTACTTCATTGAATTTGGCCATTGCCTACGCCAAAGGCGAAAACAAAACCAATGACCAACCGCTAGACAGCATCAGCCCGCTCAAAGCCGTATTTGGCCTCAACTATGACAACGTTGATGCAAACTGGGGCGGCGCGGTAAACTGGACATTGACAAGTAAAAAAGACAGCGAGGATGTTTCAGATGAAACGCTGGCCACTACAGCAGGTTACGGCATCGTGGATTTGAGCGGATATTATTTGCTTGGCGAAAACTGGCAGCTTCGCGCTGGCATTTATAACCTGACGGATAAAAAGTACAGCGTTTGGGAGAGTATTCGAGGACTCAGTGCTGATAGTGACAGTTTGTCACGATACACCCGACCCGGTCGTAATTTCGCTTTGAATGTGGGGTTTGAGTTTTAAGGGGTTTTAGTTGCAGGGCAGCGATGCCGCCTTGCACATCCGGCTATATAAACACGCTGCAAAAGCCAATTTTCGCCTCAACGTAGGATGGTCCGAGGGAACCGAGGCCCATCAATTCTTGTCGATTCGTACGAACCTTGTTGAACTGGACGTTTTAGGTGCAATAACAGAGTGTATTACAACCGAATTAATTTGATGGGCCTCGCGTAGCTCGGCCCATCCTACGAATGGCAGAACCAAACAGACTTTCGCGACACCTCCATGTAGGCAATTCACCCGCCTACCCAACAACAGCCTTTTGCGCCCCGCCCTGTATGGTTATTCATTTCTGATTTGGTCTAATTGCTCTTCGCTGAGTTGGCCTTTGTTGTAAATCACACCAATTAAATTCACATCAGTTAAATTTGCATCAGTTAAATTTGCATCAGTTAAATCGGCTCCACTTAAATCGGCTCCACTTAAATCGGCTCCACTTAAATCGGCTCCACTTAAATCAGCTCTAGTTAAATTTGCCTCAGTTAAATTTGCAACTGTTAAATTTGCATTTTTTAAATCGGCTCTATTTAAATCGGCTCTATTTAAATTTGCAGCAGTTAAAATTGCATCAGTTAAATTTGCACCAGTTAAATTTACACCAGTTAAATTTGCATTAGTTAAATCTGCATCATGTAAATTTACATCATTTAAAAATGCACCACTTAAATCTGCATCACTTAAATCTACGCTCAAAAACATAGTCGAAACCAATAGAGTACCTGAAATATTAGAGTGATTAAACACAGCACAATAAAAATCCTGAAAATACAATACGCAATCAGATAAATCCAAATAACTCAAACAGGATAGAACCAACTTATTCGTAGAATAATTACGCTGCCCTTGCAGCCGCTTCACCCATTCACCAAAAGCCGTATTTGATGGCCATTTAATTTCAGAAACCACCTTTGTTTGCTGCGAACAAGCGGTCAACATCACCAATAAACACTCTTCGGCATTACGCGACTGCGCCAACATTTGGCCAAAACTCTTTAATCCCAGTTTTTCCATTGGCATACCGTGTTTTAAAGCCGACTCAATTAAACGGCATATACAGGCTTGCCATTGTGCCCATTGCTCAGGTGACTTTAAGGCCACTTCATCTTGGACAAACTTAAACAAATACTTATCCATAGTCGTAGGCCCACAAAACTCAGCCCAGTAGGCCAATGCGTCTTTTTCATCCCAGCCTTCTTCTGGGTCGTCGTCTTGTCTGGCCAACATTTTACTGACCCTGGTCAACATTCGTACCAGTCGCCGGGCGGTTAGGTATTCACCAAAGCTTTTATGAGTAAACTCAAAGGTTTTTTCGCCCTGTTGCAGGCCATCACATTGCCTAAAATAAAACGCCGTTAATAGCCGGGTAACGCCTTGCGCGGCACTTTGTTCAAACGCTTGTAAATCTCGGGTGAGTTTACTTTTTTCACAGCGTTTTTCGATGTAATCGATAGTGGTTGTACGGCCATCACCATGCCAAATGGCTAACGCAATTTCCTCTAAAATGCGAAAAAACTGGTCTTGAGTTAAATTGCCGGTGCCCTTATGCACACGGCCTTGTTCATATTGGCGCTCAAAAACCGCGGTTAATAAATCCTGATAAATGCGGTTAAGGGTAGTTTGTGCGGCAAAATCTAATTCACCCCGCTCAAAACTTAATGCCACCAAATAATTAAGCAAAGGCTGACTGGTTATCTCTTCAAGCTGTTTTGTTTTAAGCTGCTCTGGCATCGCGCTATAAGCTTTGCCATTGGCTTGACCATAACGTTGCCACCATTTATCACGTAAATCGGTGTCCAGTAATTGCTCTTTATCTACCATTTGCTCTTTGACATAACCAGACACGTAATAAGGTAATAATTGGTAAACTTGATGGCTGCCTCTAAAACGGTTTAAACTTGATTGCACCGCCAAATCTCGTCCTGTGATCAATACCTGACGTTGCAGGTTTTGCGCATTATGGTGATTAATATCACGAATAACAATATCGACAAATGACTGGGCAATTTCTGCCGCATTTTTACCTTGCTCTGCCAGTTCGTCCAGCCCATCAAAAATAATCAACAACCTTTGTTCACCGTGGGTGACATCTAACGGACTGCCGGTTAAATAACGCTGCGCACTAACAAAGTTTTCAACCGCCTTCACCAAGTCGGCCGTTGGGTCAAATAAATGTAAGGGAATAAACAACACAGGAAAACCGCATTGCGTGATGAGTTCAGCCGCCAGCATTTTCGACAGTGACGACTTGCCTGAACCGGGGCCGCCGCTAATAACTCTAAAAGCGTCTTTGGCATCAAAGTTTTGCGCCCAGTGAATCAATTCTTTATGTAAATCAACAACAATCCGGTTTGCCTTCCCCTCACCCCTTAAATGCGCTATTTCTTCTTGGTCACAATCTTGTTTGATTGTTTCGCTGTAATAAGCCCGGGGATTAACATAAACCTGTTTCAGGCTAAAAGCTTCATGAAACAATCGTTGGTTCACTTGTTCACTCAACCACGCGTTATATTGCAACCAGCGCCTTTGAGTTAAAGTGGCGTTGGTAAAAGGGGTGTCGAGCGCCGTTTTAATACAAGCGTATTCGTCGGGTTTTGCCAGCCATTGGTTATGCAGCATCAGTGGGAATTTAGCCCCAAGACGCTGACTGGTCATTTCGGCTTGCGCCTCGTCCAAAGAACAACTCACCAACCAAGTTTTCAAATGGGGTCTAAAGGAATCGAGCAGCGAAAAATCTTGAGGTCGCTTAAAAAAGTCAGCATCAATATCAAACGCCAGCTTACTCAACAGAGTTTCGAGCTGTTTGCCCAGCGCGCCTTTTTGCCCGTCACTTGGCGGGGTTTTAAACAAGTCATTACTGTCTTGCACCAACTCAGCCACAGCCAACATCAACGATTGATAGATTAAAACCCACGCCACCTCACTGGGTTTATTTCGCAGCCCCGCGTCAGCCAATATATCCAAAGCACTCTCACTCGCGCCACTAATATCCAGTGTAATGCCTTTGGCAATCGCTTTGGTGGCATTGATAAAAAACGACTTAGAATTGAATTCAATCGGTTTTTTCAGCGTTGAAACAGGCTTTTTAAGCGTCAGTATTGCAGCAGTGTCGGTCATGATGGTTTCTTTTAACTTCGCGTATTGGCTAAACGATACAACAAAAACAAACCCCATACAAAGAATCAAGGGGCCAGAGGTGATTGGTTTTCAGGTCATTTAAACCCCACCGGGCACGAACATACCTTAATAATTAATCAGTTTGTTAACCGGCCTTGACAATAAATGAAGCTCTCAGAATCATGGGGTCAGAGATCTTGAAACGGCATATAACTGTTATAAATCAATTAATTATAATCAAGGGGCCAGAGACGATTGGTTTTCAGGCCATTTAACCCCACCGGGCACCAATATACCTTAATAATTGATCAGTTTATAAACCGACCTTGGCAATAAATGAAGCTCTCTGGCCCCTTGATTTTAAGTTATTGATTTTTACTAGAAAATTGCTCTTTCAACGCCTCTGACCCCTTGATTTTTGACCCTGTCTGATCAAATATTATTTGCCTGATCCATTTATTCAGCAAATCGCCATGGCCCTTTTTATGCCAGTACAAAAAAACACTTAACGGTTTAATATCAAATGGCAGCGCGGATACCTTCAGGTTTTGTTTATCATCCAAATACTCATAAAAAGCCCGGGGCATCGTTAATACAAAATGACTGTCGGGGGCTTTTACAAAAGCCATTGCCTGATAAAACGTGGGCACCCAAAGGGAGATTTTTCGTTTAAGCGCCTGCTTTGCCAATACGCTATCAACTGCGTTCTGGTTGTCATTCGACAGTTGAAATGCAAGATGACGCAAATCCAAATAACCAGGCAATGTCATGGTGCTTTTTATGTCAGGATTATTTTTATGACTCACCAAAACGTATTCACTTTGCAACCACAGCTTTCGATACAAACCTGAATAATCGCAGTCAAAGGCAGTAAACAAAAAGTCTATTTTGCCTTGAATTAACGACTCGATAGAGTATTTATGACTGGTGCTAATCGACAGTTTTAAATATTTTGCTGAGTCCAGAATGGTCGTTATGGCGTTAGATGCCAATAAGACATCCATATCGGTACCCGACAAATTGATTTTTTTATCTACGGTATCGAGACTCAAGCTTGGCGCAGCACACAGGTTTTCGATTTGTGGCATTAAGTGATGCAACTCAGACAATAGCTGTTCAGCCCGGGCGGTTAACTGATATTGCTTTGCGCACCTAACCAGCAATTCGTCGTCAAACAACCTTCTTAATTGGGTTAGTATTTTACTCATGGCCGGTTGGGTCAATTTCATTTGGTCGGCCGCTTTACTGACATTTTTTTCGGTCAATAAAACATATAACGCTGGCAACAAGGACATTTGCAGTTTATTTACATTCATAACCATCAATTTTTTTCATTTCTAACATATCAAACATTCATTTTGATAATACTTTACCAAACGCTATTATCCAATGACTTCCCAATTTAAAGGCATACTTTGATGAACAACAAATGGTTGATATTAATCGCAACAGTGACTTTAGGATTTGCAGGCCATGCCTGTTCAGTTGAAAAGAGCGAACTGCTCGACATTAGAAAACTCTTTAGCCAACGTGAACAACAAGCATTAAGCCAACCTTTTAAAGGCGTTACAACCGATGGGGTGTTGCAATCAGACCTTTTTAAAGTCAAAGCTACTGGCGTTTCAACCAAACCAATCATCAACGCTGCCAAAGCATTTTTGGCTTCGTTGACGCCTAATCAGCAGGCAAAAACCACTTTTGCCATCGATGATGAAGAATGGCGCAAATGGTCTAACGTTGATAACGGTATTTACCTTCGTCAAGGGGTTAGCTTAAAAGAGATGACAGTGGCACAAAGGCACCATGCATTTGCGTTGATGAATGCTTCGCTTAGTGCCAAGGGGCTGCAACAAAGCAAAAACATCATGAAAACCGACCAGACGTTAAAAGAACTGAACAATAACAGTCAGTACCTTGATGAACAGTTGTACTTCTTCACAATTATGGGCACCCCTTCTGAAACCGAACCTTGGGGTTGGCAAGTAGATGGTCACCATTTGGTGATCAACTACTTTGTGCTGGGCACTCAGGTGGTAATGGCTCCGGTATTTATGGGCGCAGAGCCGGTGATCGCTACTAGTGGAAAATACCAAGGCAATGAAGTGTTGCAACAAGAGCAAGATCTTGGACTGGCACTGATGATGTCTTTTAACGACAGTCAAAGACAAACGGCAAC
>JABSOG010000212.1 GCA_013216025.1 Algicola sp.
TGTGCCCTGCGAACAGGTCGATTGCATTCGGTCAACGCCGCCCATGGTGGCCAGTGCTTCTTCGAGCGGTTTGATGACGTTTTTTTCAATTTCTTCGGGGGTGGCGCCGGGATAATTGGCCTGAACAAAAACGCCGGGAAACTGCACCGTTGGAAAAAACTCTACCGACAATAAACGACTCGCCGCCATGCCCATCACTACGGCACAAACAAAAACCATCGAAATGGTGACAGGCCTTTTTAACGCGAGTTTGGTAAACCACATGATTAATTCTCCCCAATGCGCTGGGCGGCTTCAAGCTTGGCCAAATCCAAGGCCAGTGATTTGGTATAATCTTTTGCGTCTAATATTTGATACATTACGGGGATCACCACTAGCGTTAAGAATGTTGACACAACCAGCCCGCCGATCACCGTAATCGCCATGGGGGCACGAATTTCGGCGCCCTCGCCAATGCCCATTGCCAGCGGGATCATGCCAAGTGCGGTGGTTAAAGTGGTCATCAAAATCGGCCGTAAACGGGCACCACCCGCCTCAATAATCGCCTCTGTCTTGTCGACCCCGGCAACCCTCAGTTGGTTGATTTTGTCTATCAGCACAATCGCGTTGTTGACCACAATGCCCGCCAGCATGATCATGCCCAAAAAAACCACCACGCTTAATTCGGTATTGGTCACCAACAGCGCCATCACCACCCCAACAATGGCCAGCGGAATGCTCAACAGAATAATAAAGGGATGTAACAAAGACTCAAATTGTGACGCCATCACCAAATAAACCAAAAAGATGGCCAACGCCAACGCCATCAGCAACGACGAATAACTGCGCTCCATTTCTTCGCCCTGACCACCAAACTGCATGTTGGTGCCATACGGCAAGCGCACCTCTTCAAGCAGTTTTTTAGCCTCAGCCACCGCTTCACCAATACCACCGTAACTGATTTGCCCTTCAACCAATACCACCCTTTGCTGGTCGATACGGGTGATCTCACTTGGTCCTTGGGTTTCAACAATCGTCGCCACCGACTGTAACGGAATAGGCCGCTCAGAAAACGGATTGATGAGCAAGTTTCTGACATCGTCTAACTCATCCCGAGCCGAATCTTCTAGCCTGACCAGCACCTCAATTTGTTGCTCTTTAAGACGATAGCGGGTGGCCTTGTTGCCGCGAATGGCATTAACCACCAAGTTATTGGCCCGTTCTATCGACAGGCCCAATTGCGCCATTTTTTCTTGGTCAAAAGTAATTTGAGCCTCGGGGTAACCGACTTTCATATTCGAATGCACATCAATAAACCGATCAGACTCTTCGAGTTTATCTACCACCTGTTGAGCCGCTTGCCTCAAAATGTCGACATCATAACCATACACTTCAACACTGAGTGGGGTAGAAAAACTAAACAGCTGGGGTCGTAGTGCTTCGGCAGAGATTCCCTGGCTTTGCGAGACCAACAACTGGCGAATATCCATCAACATTTGGTTTTCTCGCGCTCTAGAGATCCCCTTGGCCAGCAGCAGACTAAACTCCGCCTGATTTTCACCCTCTTGCTCTGGATTCGCCGTCAGTTTGTTACCAGCACCGGCTGTGGCAAAAACGTCGTTAACCCCTTCAAGCGCCAGTAATTTGGCCGACAGTGCCACCACTTTGGCATCAGTTAATTCAATCGCCGTGCCCGGTACATATTGCACTTTAACCAATAACTCACCCTGAGCCATTTCAGGCAAAACCACGGTTGGAATGCCTCGCGACAACTGTAAAGAGCCCGCCAATAGCGAAAACGCGATAACAATGGTCAGGGTTTTATTGTTTAAAGCCCACTTGAGCAACCACAGGTAAGCGCTCGACAACAGCTTAAAAACACGGTCGAACAACATTCGACTCGGCACAAAAACCAAGCTGAACAGTTTATCGAGCAGCCAACCCGTTGATTTAATCACTAAAAACAGCGTGGCAAAAAACATCACCACCAACTCAACAGGCAATAACAAAAACCGCTTAAAAAGCGTTTTTTCGGTTCTTTTAAGCAATGGTTTTTGCTCAGAGTTTTGCAGGCCATAAGCGGCCATGGTGGGGATCAACGTGATTGCGATGGCCAGCGACACCAGCAACGAAAAGGTGATGGTTAAGGCCTGATCTCTGAACAACTGTCCGGCAATGCCTTCGACAAAAATCAGCGGCAAAAACACTGCAATGGTGGTTAATGTCGATGCAGTGATGGCGCCCGACACTTCTTGCGCGCCTTCAAGGGCAGATTGGGCCAAACTCAAACCCTGCTCTTTTTTGCGGGCGATGTTTTCGAGCACCACAATTGCGTTGTCGACCAACATGCCCACCGCCAGCGCAAGGCCACCCAAAGACATAATGTTCATGTCGATTTTGGCGCCAAACATCAAGTTAAACGTAATGATCACCGACAGTGGAATGGTGGCTGAAATAATCAACGTTGGCGTCACCTCGCCCAAAAATAAATAGATGATGATCATCGCCAAAATGCCGCCAATCAGCGCCGAGTTAACCAGCTCAGCAATCGCCTGACTGATAAACGTCGACGCATCGGTTAATACCGTTAACTCCATGTCATCAGGCAACTGTTCTTTGAGCTTTTTCATCTGGGCGTGAACCGCTTCGGCGACTTTCACCGTATTGGCATCGCCTTCTTTATATATCGCCAGTTCTACCGCCTGCTGGCCGTTGTGGCGAATGATGGCGGTGGGATCTTTATGGGTGAATTTAACCTCGGCAATGTCTTTAAGGCGCACCACTTTTAGTGCTTTGGACATCACGATGGTATTGGCAAAATCATCAATTGAGCGGTATTCGTTGAAAGTTCTGACCAACAATTGCTGCTGGCCATTTCTGATTTGGCCGCCGCTCATATTAATATTCTGGGTGCGTAACCGCGCAGCAATGTCCTCTAACGTCAGGTTTAATTGGGCCAGTTGCGCTTGGTCGAGCAGAATTTGAATTTCGTCTTCTAACCCACCCGATGCCTTGGATGCCGCCACCCCTTCGATGGTTTCCATTCTGCGTGATAATTGCAGCTCGGCATAACGACGCAACTTGCTCAAAGTGGCTACCGGATCGGCGACAATCACCGCATTTTCATCGGTTTTTTGACTCAGGCTCATCCGAATGATTGGATCGTTATTAGGATTGAAGCGTAACAATGACGGGGCAGAGATCTCAAGGGGCAGCTGGATCCGCTCCATTTTTTCACGTACATCCAGACTAGCCACATCGACATCGGTGCCCCAGTAAAATTCGAGATAAATGTCAGAGCGCCCAGCCTTTGACACCGAGCGCACCTGACGTAATCCCTTGATTGTACCCAGTACACCTTCGAGCGGGCGGGTGATCAGGTTTTCGACCTCGGCCGGTGCTGCCCCTTCGAAATCGGTGCGTACTGTTAAGGTGGGATAACTCAGTTCGGGCAGCAGGTTAAAGCCAATGCGGTTGACCACAACCAGCCCAAAAACCAGCGCGGCGAGGGTAAACATGGCAACAGTCACAGGGCGGCGGATAGCGGTAGCAATGATGTTCATGGCAATGCCCTCAGTCAGTCGTTCTTCTTTGCAACAGCGGGGGCAACAGCAGGGGAAATGGATGTTGCATCGTTACCGACAATTTCAACCTTGGTTTGGTGCTTGAGTATCTGCTGGCCGGTGCTGATCACCTTAGCTAAATCGTCAAGACCTTTGAGCACCTCGACTCTACCATGATGACGAAAACCCAATTCAATCGGTTTTTGCAAGGCTTTGCCATCTTCAACCACAAATACATGGGAGCGATTATCTTGGGTGATGACCGTTTCTTGCGGTAAAAGCAGACTGTTCAAATGAGTATCAAACACCACTTCGACCTTGCCAAACATGCCTGATTTAAGAAAATGATCGCTATTGCCAACCTTAGCAACGACCCTGAACGTGCCAGTATTGGTATCGACTGAGGGTCGAATACGGTCAATTTCGCCAACAATAAGTTTGCCATTCATCGCGTCAATATCGAGCAAAACCTTTTGTGCTTTTTTAACATTAGACAGCTCTTTTTCGGGCAAATATAGCACCGCAATCAGGCTGTCTAAGTCGACTATTTTGAACAACACATCGTTGTCTCGAATCAGATTACCTTGTTTGATGCTGCGTTCGGTGATGATGCCACCGATGGGGGCTTTGATGCTGGCATAATTGAGTTTGAGTTGTGATAACTGGTGCTGGGCTTTTTGTGATTGGTATTCAAACTGAGCCTTTTCGAGCGCGTCAGAACTGCCCAACTTACGGGTAAACAGCTTTTGCTGGCGATCCATTTCATTTTTAAGCTTATTTAAGGTCGCCTCAATCTGGGCCAATTCCAACAGTAACTGCTCAACATCTAACTGCGCCAACTTTTGGCCTTTGGTCACCACGTCACCTTCTTCGACCAAAATCTGCTGCACCAACCCGGTGGAGCGAGCGATAACCTGAGCATCGTTTTCGGCTTCAAGGGTGGTAATGGTGCGGTAAGTTTGCTGAATATCGCCACGGATGGGCACAATCACTTCAACCGGAATGGGGGCTTTTTGGTCTTTGTCATCAGCGTTTTTGGCTAATTTTGCCTTGTCATTACCGGATTTATCGGAGCAACCCGCACTGGCCAGTGTAATGGCCAATAGCAACGACAAAAATACCGTTTTGGATAAGTTGTGGGTTTGAGACAAAAACATACAAAGGTTTGTTTTCATAGATTATTCCTGATGGCTTAAATAACGCAGGGCTATATATTTAGGATAGTGCACAAACAGCCAACGCCGTTAGTAATGGGGATATAAATGAAATCGGGTGTTTATAAAGGGTGTTGAAAAAGTAAACCATGGATGTGGAAGAGTAGAGCAATGCATAGATCTATTGCCACGCGCACTGCTCACGCGTAACTTATATTTATCATAGTGTTATTTATGATGTGCGCGGTCTAGATTTAGTGTTTTTATCCATGCACTATCTACCTTACTGGACAATCCCCACTATCCCATTTATGCTTTTTGTCACTCAAGCCATATTGCCGGAATCAGAGGGTAGTTGTGCAGGTATTTTTAGAGAGGTTAAGAACAAAGCCACCACCAATACCGAACTCACTGGACAATTTTCCCAACTCCATTTATTCTTTCGGAACTCAAGTGACACCACCAAATCGGGGAGATTGTTTTGCAGGCATTTTTAGAGGGGTTAGAGGAAGTTGATGAAGATATAATTTGGGACAATGAAAACTGCTATGCCCTTAATAACAAGGGCGAATTAACACACCTCGACATCGCTAATAGCGACATTATCGACTTTGAAGCAATTTCCAAAAATACATCTTTGATTATTCTTTGGCTGCGTTCAAATAATATCACCGAAATCCCTCAGTCAATGAAGAAACTTGTTAATTTGGACGTCCTTTTTTTAGGCGATAACCCAATAACCAAAAATATCCAAGAAATCGAAGACCAGCTTTCCCCACAAGAACTAATCACCTACCTCCTCGAAGTCCAAGACAAAGATACCACCCCATTAAACGAAGCCAAAATCTTGGTCGTCGGCGATGAACGTGTTGGCAAACCTCCATTATCAACCGCCTGCTCGGCAACCCCCACGACCCGGACCAACAAAGCACCTACGGCATTGATATACAAAAAAACAATTTTGGCACTGACATTCAATTTAATATCTGGGACTTTGCCGGGCAGGAGATCACCCACCAAACCCATCAGTTCTTTTTAAGCAGTCGTAGTTTGTACGTGTATGTGCTCGATTCGCAAAAAGAAGACAACGATGCCGGTATTTTCCACTGGTTAAATGTGGTTAAAGCCAATGGCGGCGATTCACCGACTATTGTTGTGGTTAATAAACGTGACCTCAATAGCACCTATCAGTTTGACCTTAACCGTTATAAAAAAATGGGTTTCAATATTGTTGATGTGCTGTATCTATCAGCAGCAAATGGTAGCAATTGCGCCCAAAGCATCGATGATTTGATTGCCAGTATTTCAACCCACGTTAAAACACTTCAAGACATTCAGTTTCCACTGCCGCCCAGTTGGAAAGCGGTTAAGCAAGAAGTTGAGTCTTTTCAGGCACAAGATGTTGATTTTATTGAAAGTAATGAATACGAAAAGCTTTGTGATAAACACGGTATCGAAAACACACATTTGCAAAATACCCTACTGACTATTCTCAATCAAATCGGCACCATTGTGACTTATCGTAACAATAAACGGTTGCGGGAGATGCAAATCATCAATCCTTTATGGGTGACCAACGGGGTTTATAAAATTGTCCGTTCCACTGCCATCGACAATACCGGTGTTTTGTCCGAAGACCAATTTCACAGCATTTTCGCTAACGACAATAAATACAAAGAACGTCATTTCACTTGGCTGTTGGACCTGTTAAATCAATTTGAACTGTCGTTTTCGATTGGCGAAGCGCAGGTGTTAATCCCATCGAAGCTCAGCCCTAATCAACCCGATTTTGATTTGAGTGACTTTCAGCAAGGCCTTAACTTCAGATACAGTTATAGAGACATTCTGAAAAAGAGCGTGATATCGCTGTTCATTGTCAAAATGAAAGATTACGCGTCTGCCGATGCTGACCCAAAATACTGGCAACGCGGCGTATTTTTGACTCACCATGATGCCAATGCGGTGGTGATAGCTGACGAACAACAAAAAACTATTACGATTTCCATTGATACCAATACCCGTGCAGCCAAAGATTTGCTTTCAATTATCAGGCATACCATCAGGGAAATTAACGGAGAAAAGCTTAAAGTGGCCGAAGAAGTACCGCTGGTTTTAGACAGTAAAATCGTCGGTTTTGCTCGATACAAGTTATTGGTAGATGCCGAACGTGATAAGGATGAAATTATCCGATTGGAGATAGAAGGTGAAGAGCGAGATTCACATAAGTTCACTATCGCCGAGTTACTGGATGGTTACAGATATGAGAAAAACCCCAGTTTTAATTACAGACAACTTGGCGAAGACCTGATTACCATCGCTCTGATTGAAACAGAAAGCCGTCACGCCATTTTTGCTGAAAAAGAAGACCTAACCAATGACCGCTTCAGAAATGCATTATTTCATAAAGGTTACAATATCTGTGACCAATCCAGAGGAGGCGAATCTGGCAGTGGAAAAAGCAGCGGTGAACGAGATTTGATCGTTCGAAACAACAAAACCCGGGTTGCCGAGAGTGTCATTGAGGGCTTACAACTTAAGGGTGACGACAGCGCGGTAATTGAAGGGCACTACGAAAAATTAACCACCAAATATGATACGGTCGGCAATAAAAGCAACATCATGTTGGTTTATGCCAAAGTAAAAGATTTCGCTGGATTATGGGATAAATACCAAGCGCATTTTGAAGAGTTTGATGACACAAGCGACGATTTAGACACAAAAGACAGCATTCGATACGGCCTCACCACCGTTGGCAATATGACGGTGTTTCATTTGTTTGTTAATTTTTATTCCAACCAATAAACAACACCCTGATATTGTGCTCACAATATTCAGGGTAATCCATCACTACAAGTCATAAAAGGTGAATCAGCAATATCACTGCACAGCAAAAGTAAACACCTTACATCAGCGCTTCAATCGGATATAATCAATCTATTCAATCACCTTTCTCAACCGCCATTGGGGTCAGTAAAAATGCAGTTTCTCAATCCAAGAACCGATTTTGCCTTTAAAAAAATCTTTGGTTCAGCTGATTCCAAAGGTATATTGATGAGCTTTCTCAACGCCATATTAAACCTGTCATCGCCCTACAAAATTGTTGGTGTAAGTATTATCGATCCCTATCAGGCCCCAAAAATAGCGGGTTTGAAAAACAGTTATCTCGACGTTAAAGCCGAGGATGAAAACGGCAAGTTTTACATCATCGAAATGCAGGTGCTTAATGTTGAAAGTTTTGAAAAACGCATTTTGTACAATGCCTGTAAAGGTTATGCCAACCAAATCACCAAGGGCGAAGATTATCACCTGCTAACTGATGTTATCGCTGTCACGATAACTAATTTCGTGCTATTTCCCGAACGCTCATCTGTCATCAGCAAATACAAACTCAGAGCTGAAGATGGTGATGTCTATAGCGATGATCTTGAATTGGTTTTCGCCGAATTACCCAAGTTTGAAAACACGGAGCAACAATTGGATTCTATCGTCGAAAAGTGGTTGTTTTTCCTCAAACATGCCGATGACTTGTCGGTGATCCCCGAAACACTTTCCCAGGTGCCCGAAATAAAACAAGCCTTTGATATCGCCAACCGGGCAGCTTGGACAAAAAAAGAACTTGAAGAACAGGAACGCTACGAAATAACAATACAAGACCAGCGTGGCGCCATTAGTTTGGCTGAAAAGAAGGCCGAAGCGAGGGGTGAAATCAAGGGGCTTAGCACTGTTGCTTTAAACCTTTTGGATTCAGGGATGGAGATTGAACAAGTCGCACAATTGACCGGCTTGTCACCTGAACAAGTTGCCCAGCTGAAAACCTAAACATTGCCACAATCAGCAAAGCAGGAGCGAAAGCCCCTGCGCTTTGCCACAACGTGACCTTTATAAAGATGCGCAGCAGATTTATTGACACATTTAGTCACTATTAAACAGATATGCAACTAGACCTCTAAGGCCGATCCCGTTACCATTTGGCCATTAGAAGTAAGAGCGTTATTTGTATGATATTCAAAAAGTCCCTGATAGCCTTGTCGTTGACCGCTTTAGCCGCCGGTTGCAGCCTGATTGAAAGCCCTTCGACCAGCCACGAGCAACTCGTCGTCACCAACAGCACGACCAACCTTGATCAGCAACAAGTTGGCCAAATTGTTGATGAGTATTTCAATGAAAGCATGAAGCTCAACCCCATCAGCGGCACATTTAATGGCCGTCAGGAGTTTAACGATCAGTTCAGGGCTCCCATCAGCGACACATCTCGTGCCAATTCATTGGCGTTTGAGCAAAAGTATCTGGCCAAAATCAATCAAATCGATGTAAACCAGTTGTCTGGGCAGGCGCTGCTCAGTTATGAGTTGTTTAAACTCGACCGAGAAATGGCCGTTCAGGGCAGTCACTTTCCGAGCTATATGTTGCCACTGAATCAAATGTCGGGCTTTCACAACCTTTACGCCGGACTGGGTTCAGGAAAAAGCGCACAACCATTTAAAACTGTCGACGACTTTGAGAATTTCATGTCACGCACCGACGGTTTTGTCGTCTGGATGGACAGCGCCATTGCGGCCATGCGCGAGGGGTTGAAAAATGATATTACCTTGCCCAAAGTGATTGCCAAAAAGCTACTGCCCCAACTCCAAGCACAAGTGGTTGTTGAGATCACCGACAGCATTTTCTGGATGCCGGTAACCAATATGCCGCAGATTATCCAAGGTGATGAACGAACACGCCTGACCCGTGATTATCGCCACATGATCACCAACAAGTTGATCCCGGTATACCGCCGAATGGCCAAGTTTCTCGAAGACGAATATATCCCCCACGCCCGTGACTCGATTGGTTATACTCAATTACCCAACGGTGAGCAGTGGTATCAATACAACATCAAAACCAATACCACACTGGATTTGAACGCCAAAGAAATTCACCAAATCGGCCTTGATGAGGTCAGTCGTATCTTGGGCGAAATGAAAAAGGTCAAAGAACAGGTGAATTTTGATGGCGACATGTCTGCCTTTTTCGACCACCTCGAAAACGACGACCAGTTTTACTTTACTACCGAGCAACAAGTGATTGACGGGTATAACCAAATCAAGACCCGTATTGAAGCGCGCGTACCACAACTGTTTGATATCAAACCCAAAGCCCCGTATATCGTAAGGGCGGTAGAAAAATATCGTGCAGCTTCTGCGGCCGGTGCGTCTTATCAAAGCCCGGCACCTGATGGTTCACGCCCGGGCATTTTCTACATCAATACCCACAATTTAAAAGCCCAACCCAAGTTTATTATGGAAACCCTGTCTATCCACGAGGCAGCGCCGGGCCATCACTTTCAGTTGGCATTGCAGCAAGAAATTGAAGGGTTACCAGATTATCGCAAGTTTGGTGGTTACAACGCTTATGCCGAAGGCTGGGCGTTGTATGCCGAAAGTTTGGGGAAAGAAATGGGATTATTCACCGACCCGTACATGTGGTATGGCCGCTTGGTTGACGAGCAATTAAGGGCGATGCGCTTGGTTGTTGATACTGGTATGCACGCTATGGGTTGGAGTCGCGAACGCGCCATAAAATACATGAAAGACAATTCGTCAATGGCGACGAGTGACATCACAGCTGAAGTTGAACGTTATATTGCGTGGCCGGGCCAGGCGTTGTCATACAAGCTAGGGCAAATCAAAATTCGTGAGTTGCGCCAGTTTGCCGAAAAAGTGCTGGGCAACAAGTTTGACGTACGCCAGTTTCATACCCAGGTGTTAATTGACGGTTCTTTGCCAATGCCAACGCTTGAGAGCAAGATCAAGCGCTGGGTCAGCAAGGTTAAGTCGACTTTGTAGATTAAAGTTCGCAGTTAATTAGTTCCTAGCCACTTTTTCATGATCTTGTCGAGAGTGCCTTCACTTTTAATAGCAGCAAAAGCCTGTCTGAAGTGGTTGACGGTTTTGTCATCGGTCTTTTTACTGAAGGCGATGCTGACATTTGAGGGGGTTTCGTTGATTTGATAAATCAGTTTGATGTCATTTCGGTTGCGTTTGATGTAATCCATCGTGCCAAGCAAGTTGATTTTTGATCCAAATATCAAATCGATTTTTCGTTCAAACAGACTGTTGAGTAAGGGAATTTGTGTGGCGTTAACGTGCAGGTTTTGCGGTGACGAAAAACCATACTTTTTCAGTACTTGATGTTCAAAAGAGTCCCGGACCACACCAGTGATATAACCTTTAACGTCTTTGATGTGGTTAATTTTAATGTCTTTGCGACTGTTGAGTGACAAAAAGTAGTAATTTTGTTTGAGAAAATCCCCCACCCATTTGAATTTCTGTTGTCGCTCGCTGGAACGGTTAATAGAAAAAATCATCACATTTTTTTGTTTTAACGCCATATCGTA
>JABSOG010000213.1 GCA_013216025.1 Algicola sp.
TGGCCGTGACGGCGGTCATGTCGGCGTCGATCAGCATTTTACCAAAGGCTTTGAACGGCGGGGTAGAGCCGGTAGATGAGCCATAAGCAATGCCTGTGCTGCCGTCTTTTATCTCTGGTGAATCGAGCAATCCGGCTTGTATCAAGGCGCGTTCGGTGGCGACTGTCGACATTAATGACACCCGGCCCATGGATCGCACTTGTTTGCGTTTGTAGTGGGCGGGTTTTTCAAAATCGAGTATCGGCGCGGCCAAACGGGTGTTGAGTTCTTGGTATTTATCCCACTCTTTATAATAACAAACCGCATTTTCGCCTTTTTTAAGGTTGGCCGAAAAATCATTCCAGTTGTCGCCAAGGGCGGTGATGGTCGACATACCGGTGACCACTACCCGTTTTAATCCATTCATTAGGCTAACCCTCCGTTAACCGAGATCACCTGACGGGTAATATAGGCCGCGCCGTCAGACATTAAAAAGTCGACTGTGGCGGCCACTTCTTCAGGTTTGCCCATGCGTCTTAGCGGGATCATTTTTTTGATGTCTTTGTGATCCAATTCACTGGTCATGTCAGATTCAATCAAACCCGGGGCGACACAGTTGACGGTGATTTTTCGCTTGGCCAATTCTAGTGATAGTGCTTTGGAGGCCCCTATCAATCCTGCTTTGGCGGCGCTGTAGTTTACCTGACCCCGGTTGCCAATTTCGCCAGACAGTGATGACATAGTGACAATTCTGCCACCTTTTTTTGCCTGTACCATGGGCATAACGATGGGCCGCAATACATTGTAAAAACCGTCGAGATTGGTGCCTATCACACTGTCCCATTCTTCGCCTGTCATGGCCGGGAAAGCTGTATCACGGGTGATGCCCGCGTTGCAAATCACGCCATAATAAACACCATGCGTTTGCATGTCTTGTTCGATAATGGCTCGGGTGGCTTCACGGTCTGATATATCAAATTGCACCAAGGACGCCTCAACCCCCAAAGCTTCTATTTGTTCGACGGTGTCGAGCGCCTGAGTTTCATCGCTGCGGTAATGCACGGCGATATCAAAGCCTGATTTGGCCAGTGTTATGGCAACGGTTTTGCCAATGCCTTTGCTCGAACCTGTGACCAAGACTCTTTTGCGTGACTCTTGAGGGTGATTGTTCATGGCTTTATCTCCACGTCATTTGATTGAGCTTGTTGGGCAGCTCTTTGAGGTAAGAAAACGTTGATTTTGGCGTCGACCAAATTTTCACTATTGTGTTTAATTTGGCATTGAAATACCCGCAAACCCGAGTCTTCTTCGTACAGTCGGCTAACGTGAATGTTCAGATCGCTGCCAAGGGCAAACCAAGCGGTCGTGGGTTGATATTTGCGGCTGCCCAGCAAGTAACCAATCTCGACTTCTAGGTTTGCGTCAAGGGCATCGGCTCCGGCGAGGGCGGCGATGGCCTGTGCCATATATTCTACGCCGATATAACTGGGCACGGCTTGTTGGCTGCTGTCGTAAAACAGGCTAGATTCGGTGATTTTAACGCTGCAAATCGCCGATTCGTCGTCATATTGACACAAACTGTCAATTAAGATCATCGGCTGACGGTGGGGCAGTACTTGTTCAATGCTATAGCTGTTCATAGGGATTTCCTGGCCAAGATCAGGCTGACATTACTGCCACCAAACGCAAACGAGTTAGACAAACAGGCTTTGATGGGGGTGTCTCGTCGATTGTTTTTAGCGGTTAACGTTAACGGGGCGATTTGTTGGTCATAAATACCATCAAAATGATGGGGCGGTAATTGATTTTCGCTGTTTAATGGGCTCATGGCCAAATAGCATATGCCCGCTTCGATGGCGCCAGCACCGGCCAGCGTATGGCCGGTAAAGGGTTTGGTTGAGCTGCAAGGCACATGTTGACCACCAAGACGGGCAAGGGCGGTGCCTTCCATTAAGTCGTTTTTGGCGGTAGCGGTACCGTGCAGGTTAATGTAGTCAATGTCATCGATGGTCAACCCGCTGGATTTGAGGGCCTGTTGCATTGCGCCCAAAGCGCCGTCTCCCTCAGGGTGGGGGGCCGACATATGGTGGGCATCTGACGATTCGCCAAAGCCTGCCAGCACAATGACGCTGTCTCCTTTTTCTACAGCGCCGCTGGCGTCTTTATCGATGATGCTGCTGGGGGCCCTTTCTACCATGAACAGCGCGGCACCTTCGCCGATATTAATGCCGTTACGATTGGCGCTGAACGGGTTGGTCAAGTCAAACGACAGTGATTCAAGGGCATGAAAGCCGTTTAAGGTCAGTCGGCACAAGCAGTCGACACCACCAGCAACCACTGCATCGAGCATGCCGATTTCAAGCATGTTGGCGGCACTGATCAGGGCTTTGGCACCCGACGAGCACGCGGTTGAAACCGACATGGCCAAGCCATCAATGCCCGCCAGTTTGGCGACATATTTGGCCGGTGCGCCCATCTCTTGTATGCAGTAATCGTAATCTTTGGGCATTTGACCGTGTTGTTTTTGGTGTCTGAAGGCTTGCTCGGCTTCGAGCGTGCCAGAGGTGCTGGTGCCCAGGATAACGCCCACTCGTTCACTGCCGTATTTTTTGATGGCGGCGTCGACGCTGGGTTTGATTTGCTGGTAGGCCATAAAGGTCAATTGATTGCAACGGCTTTTGTCGGTGTCAACCCAGTCGCTGGTGTCGGGCAGGGGTTCGGTTATCACGCCTACGGTAATCGTTTCTCCGTCAATCCAGCCGCTTTGGCGAGACATGCACCCGTGTGGGCTGTCAAATAGGTTCTGCCAAGTTTGTTGAGGGCCTTGGCCGAGCGCACTGACAATACCAAGGTCGGTTAAGATGATGTTCACTGGGTCCATGTTTCCAAAATTTTGATGTTTAGGCGATAACGCCGGCTGTGCTGTTCAAAGGTGGTTTGCTGCGCCTGACTTGTGATAGTGATGATAGGCTGTTCGCCTTGTTTTACCACTCTTTCTCGCACTGCATTGGTTTCATTTTGTGTCATTTTAGCACCTTTAAGGTGCTCGTTTATACTTGGCAGTGGCCAGTGTACCAGTTGAAAATCTGCCAACAGGTACTCAGGCTTGATGGTCTTGGCCAACGGCGACTGTTTTAATTGCCACGGTTTATGGTCAAACCACACTAATTCAAACAGTTCGATGCCGTTGACGGTGGTGCCGACCATCACAATGTTGTCGCGATTGAGTTCAACCTGCACCAGCAGTTCATAAGAGCTGTCTTCATAACCGCCTGTAACCAGCGATAAGTAACCCTGACCCACCATTGAAGCCGGTGTTTTGGCCAAAGTGTATTGGCTGTTATCGCTCAATGCAACTGCATTGGGTTGAGTTGTTGGGCCAGATAGATTGCTTGCACAACTGCTCAGCAACAAGAGCAGCAACAATAACAACAAGGTCATCCCATGTTGAGCTACTGTGCGCATGATTCTGCCAATGCTTTTAATCGACGTTTAGAATGTTTGACCAACGGATTGTCGCTATCCCAGGCATACCCGGCCAGTACTGAACACACCATGCGTTTGATTTTGGTATCGGGGTTGGGATAGAAAATGACATTGCGCAGGTCGCCGTTGTACCAGCCCTCGACAAAGGTTTTGAAGGTGCTGATGCCCCGGCGCAGTGGCTGGCTGAATTCGTTTTCCCAGTCGACCGTTTCACCATTTAGGGTTTTGACCACCAGTGGCGCGGCCATTATCGCCGATTGCATGGCGATGGTGACGCCGGATGAAAACACTGGGTCCAAAAACTCACCCGCATTGCCCAGCAGCGCAAAGCGTTCGCCGTACAAGGTTGATACATTGGCCGAATAACCGGTGATGCAGCGCACTTGTGCGCAAACGCTGGCATTAGACAACAGGTCTTTCAGTTGTGGTATCTCATCGACGAAATGCATTAGTTGCTGTTCGTGATTGAGGTGTTCAACTTCGGCAAACTGCTCTTGCCTAGCGACCACGCCCAAACTGCTGGTGCCATTCGAAAACGGAATTAGCCATAACCAAATGTCGGCGCATTGTGGGTGGACGATAATCAATATTTTGTTGCGATCAAATGAGTCTGGCAGCTGGTCTGTTATGTGGGTGAACACCGCTTGTCTTACCGGGAAATCTGATGGGCTTTCTAAGTCGAGTAAACGCGGCAAGACCCGGCCAAAACCACTGGCGTCGAGTACAAAACGGGCGTTGACGGTTTTGGTCGTGTCGGTGGTCAGGTCTTTGATCGTTAAGGTGGTGTAATCGGTGTTGCTGCTTTTGCTATTGTTGCATAGCGCTTCCAACTGGTGGCGATAGTGAATCTTAGCCCCGTTTTTTTCGGCACCATCGGCCAGTATTTTGTCGAACGTATCGCGCTGTACTTGAAAGGTTTGTGACGGGCCAGGGCTGAACTTTTCGTCAAACTCAAAATGGCTAAACTGGCCTTGCTGTAAAAAGACTGCGCCGTCTTTGCGCTGAAACCCATGTTGATTGACCGCGTCGAGTAATCCGGCTTGTTCTAAAAAGGTCATGCATTGGGGCAACAGGCTTTCGCCGATGGAAAATCGTGGAAACTGTTCTCGTTCAAAAACTTGCACGTCGACGCCTTGTTGGGCCAACAGGGAAGCGGCACACGCGCCCGCTGGACCTGCGCCAATGATGGCTACGTCACAACAGTTGTTCATCGGGTTTCCTTGGCCGTAATGGCGTGATAAATGACAGCAAAACGGCTAGGGCAATGCCAATCAGCGTGCTTAGGCCGAAATGGTGAACCGCCGGGGTCTGGCTGAAGGTCATCATGCCAAACGCCGCCATCGATGAAATGGCCGACAATAATACCGCCAACACCACATGTTTTTGATGGCCTTGTTCGTTGAAAAACACGCTGTAATCGACCGCCAGCGCGACAATCAGCAAACAGGCCAGCAGGTTGAATATGCTCATGCTGGGCACAAATAATTGGCTGATCACCAAAGCACCCAGTGCGGCAAATACCGGGGTGACCAATGCCATCAGGCCATATTTTAGGCCATAGCGCAGCACCAAAATCACCGCAAAAGCGCTGGCTGCCATGACAAAGAACAACAGTAATGAGGTTCTGACCTCGGTCAAAGATTCTGTCAGGCGTTGGGGTTGGTCAAAAAAGCTGACATCGGTTAAAACGCCTTGAATGGTTTGCTGTTGCGCTGGGGTGAGTTTGGCGTAATAGCGGATTAAACCGTAACTTTTACCGGCGTCTTGAAACAGCGGTTGCGCGAGTATCATCAGCTCATCGGGCCATGCGTTTGGTAGTAAGTGCCTGTCTATTTTGGCGATCACTGCTTGGTATTGCTCAGGTTCGAGGTATGACTGCATCAAGGCCAACTCGCCTTTGTCATTGAACGCTTTGACCTGGGTTTTGCGCTGTTGTTGGATTGCGGTTGGTGGTATCCATAAAGACAGCGATTGGGTGCGCAGTGCTAAGCCTGTTTCGCTGATTGTGTTCATGCGCCTAGTTAATTTGTCCATTTTGCTCAGCACGCTTTGGGCATCAAAGGCGGTGACGGCAATGTAACGCGGATAACTGTTGTAACCCATCAACTGCTGAATTTTTTGTTCTTCTAACACCAGTTTGGTTGAGGATGAATTAAGGCTGCGAATGTTGTCGTCAAAATGAAAGCGGCCACCAGCCAATAAAAACAACCCGCCAAGCACGATAAGCACAGCTGCAACATGGCGTTTTTTTCGAAGGGGCGCGAGGCGTTCAGTGAGTTGTTGGATAAAACGGATGGTGCTGTCACTGAGTGTTATCGACTTCTTATCACTCTTTATACTGTAAAGTGGCGCTAACCAAAACAACGCCGTAGCCACAGCGCCCAGCAGGCCAAAAATCATAAACACGGTGATTTGGTGCAGCGCAGCAATAGGCATTAATAACATACCGCAATACCCGAGGACTGTGGTTAGTGCGCCCATTAACATGGCTGGGGCTAGGTATTTTGCGAGCGATTCTTGTGTTGAAGGCTTTTTCAACGCAGCACCAGCGAGCACATGAAAGGCGTAATCAACACTTATGCCGATTAAGCTCACTGCAAAGATAAAGGTGATCAGGTGAATTTCGCTGACAAAACTGAGCAGTCCCGCAGTGCCAAAGGTGATAGAAACGCCCATGATCAGCACTATCACCAACAACGGCATTAACGAGCGAAAAACCCACAGCGTGGCGGCCAATATGATAAGCGACGAGATAACGCCAAACAGGGTAATTTCTGATTGAGCCTGAACGGTAGAACCACTGATGTGAAACAATAATCCACTGCGATAGATTTTGACTGCTCGATTGGTTTGCGCTTTTTCGAGCAACTGATTTATTTGCTGCTCAATGGCCACGCTTTGGTTCACACCAAGGTTGGCTTGGGCCAGTTCGATAAAAATGGGGTAGTAATAGTGGCCTTTAAGGTGCTGATCTTCTTGCTGGTATTGATAAAGGGCATCACCATCGTTTGACCATTGCGATTGGCTGGCCAGCTTTTGCGCCAAGGCGTTGGCAAGGCCGAGCGTTGGGTCTTGTTCTATGGTCATGTCGACAAAGGGGTTGCCCGGTTGCAGTAGGGTGTTGATGAATAATTCATTGAGCTGTTTTGGGGCGTTATTGTCGATGGCCTGTGCGTAGTCGTCATTGAGCAAAGTGAATGGGTAGTCTTTATACAGAGCGGTGATTTGGTCTATTTGTGCTTGGTTGAACGGCAAGCGGGTGGCAGTGTTGACGCTACCCAGTGCCGCTAAGTCATCGGCCAGTTGTTTTGAGGCAGTTTGAGCGCTTTTTTTGTCAGGCGCCGACAACACCACAATCAGTTTTTGTTGCTGGCGTGAGGCCGTTTCGCCAATTTTTTTATCGAACAGGCTATGCTGACCGACCAGCGAGAACAGGTCAGATAAAATCGTGACATTGCCCGACGAAACACGGCTGATACCAAAGGCCGTTAAAGCCAGTATTGCGATAAACCAGAGCAGGGCGTTACGGATGCTATTTCGGGTTTTTTTATTGGTTTTGTACAGAGCATTAGTCATTAAAAAGTGCTTGCTCCGCCTGGGTCAATGCGGTTGCCGGGGCCAATGTTATTTCTATATAGGTTGTGCCGCCGTTGGCTTCTACAATGTTGAGCGATGTGATTTTAGCTTTGTCGCCACACACCAACATTTGTTTGAAAGTCTTTTTCACCATTGCTGACGTTGGTAACATGGTGACACAAATATTGTCCTCACTAGGCGCAGTCGACAACTCAAAATGATTTTTTAACGAGGTCCAGTTGCCCGACAGGGCGTTAGAAAACAAGGTATTTAAATCACTACCCGGGGCGATGATTTTTTGCCTGCTTTGCGAATCAATGGTTTTGATTTGCTTAGAGGTGATCACCATGGTGGATTTAACCGGGGTCAAGGTTTGCCAAATAACGCCATATTTTTCTGATAACACCGCAGTGCCGCTAGATTTGATTGGCCGTCTTAGATGTTTGGTTTTCTTTTGCTGTTTAAACTCACCTTTTAACAACGGCTGAGATTGACCGCTGCCATCGATGTCGTACCAGCTTGCAAAGGCTGCGGCCGGGGTTAGCAAACATAGGAAAAATAAGATCTTTATCATAAAGAAGGTAACCCCAGTTTTTCGAACAATACCGGTGGCGATTCAAACAACATATCGCCGGTTTTCATGTCTACCGCCACTTGCACAGTATGCGCTTTGGTCAACAAGTCGCCGGTTTCGACATCAAAAATACGGTAATTGATTTTCATGCGGTTTTCTATTTCAACCAATTCTGCTTTGACCTCTATTTTGCGGAAAAACTTGGCTGAGCCCACATATTTAATTCGCATATCGACAATCGGCCATAGATAACCTGAGGCCTGCATGTCTAGATAATTGTAATTAAAGGTCTCTAGCATTTCGCAACGAGCCACTTCAAGGTACTTAACGTAATGGCCGTGCCAAACCACCTGCATGCCATCGACATCATGAAAAGGTACGTCAATCAGGGTGCTGACACTTCTGATGACTTTATTCGGCATCCGATTGACCTTCCTTAGAATGCTCTTGACCTGTTTCAACATTCTCTTGACCTTCCTTAAAATACAACGGCCATCTTTTTTGCTGAATGTATCCCATAGTGAGTCGAAGTTCTTGCTCTAATGGCCGGTCTTCGGTGACCAAATCAAAGAAAGAATCGATGTCGTGCAGCATGTCGGCCAAAGGTTTGGTTAGGGTGCTTTCGCACACTTCGTCTTGCTTGATGCGCAGCCGTAACCCTTGATGAGACGCTAGCAATGTGGCGGCTGTGACTTGTTCGGTTAAATCGAGTACTCGCAGACAATCGCGGGCGGCGATGGTGCCCATGCTGACTTTGTCTTGGTTGTGACATTCGGTCGAGCGCGAGAAAACACTCGCTGGCATGGTTTGTTTGAGCGCTTCGGCGGTCCAGGCCGAGCAGCCAATTTGCACTGCTTTGAAACCATGGTTGATACAGGCTCGCTCGGCACTGGCACCAGATAAGTTGGCTGGTAAACCGTTGTTGTATTTTTGATCCATCAACAACGCCATTTGCCGGTCGAGTAGATCGGCGAGGTTGGCAACGGTGTTTTTCAGGGTGTCCATCGCCAGTGCAATATGACCGCCGTAAAAATGGCCGCCGTGTAATACGTGTTCGCCAATGCCGTCGATAATCGGGTTGTCATTGGCACTGTTAAGCTCGTTTTCAATCATTTGCCGCAGCCACGGCAAGGTGTCTGACAACACGCCAATCACATGGGGGGCACACCTAATTGAATAGCGGTCTTGCAGGCGTTTGGAGTTACGCGGGTGCACATGGTGATTCAAATCGTGTTGAATGCGCGCGGCGACTTCGGCCTGACCTTTATGGGGTTTTACGCTGAACAAAATGTCATCAAAGTGGTTGCTGTTGCCTTTTAAGGCCAGCGAGTTCATGGCGGTGATGCGGGTGCATAATTTGGCTAAGTATTCGGCTCGGTCAAACGCTTGACAGGCAATGGCGGTCATCACGGCGGTGCCGTTCATTATCGCCAACCCTTCTTTGGGCCGCAATTTGATGGGGCTGATGTTGTTGGTTTCCATCACTTGTTTTACTGGCAGCTGTTTACCTTGATAATACACATCACGCTCACCGAGCAAGGTGGCGGCGACATAAGACAGCGGCGTTAAATCACCACTGGCACCAACTGAACCTTCTTGGGGGATCACCGGCACGATATCTTGATTGATAAAGGTGACGAATTGATTGAGTAATTCATGAGAGACGCCAGAAAACCCCTGTGTTAATGAACACAAGCGGGTGGCCAATATGGCGCGACCTTGAGCCGGGCTGAAATTATCGCCCAGTCCACACCCGTGAAAACGGGTGAGATGTAATGGCAATTCGTCTACCAAAGACAAAGGGATATCGACGGTACATGAATCACCGTATCCGGTGGTGACACCATAAATGACGCCATCTTCTGCCAGTAACTGGTCGAGAAATCTCAGGCCAGCGTCAATTTTTTCGACGAATTGTTCGTCATCAGTAACCGTTACGCTGGCCTGATTGTTGGCTATGGCGACGATATCTTCGATGGTCAATCGACCGGCACCAAAAGTGATTGCGGGTTTTTGCTTTGACAAGTTAACTTTCCTTCAGTTTATCATCGGGTTGATTCTTTGTTTTTGTCTGCTCGGGTTGCTGGTGTTGTTGCTCTCGTTGTTGCTCACGTTGCACATCGGCATCATCAAGCCAAAAATCAAAGAAATTGTACCACTGATAAGGGTATTTCAGACAGTAAAACGATAAACGCTCGACATATCGGGTAATTTGCTGCTGTAACATCTGTTGACGCTGTTTACGAGGGCATTGAAACGGCTGTTCAAAGGTGTCGAACATCATTTCAAAGCCTTTGTTTGCGCCCTTATTGGCTTTGAAACAAAACATCATATACACAGGACAATCCATCAAACTGGCCAGAATAAACGGCCCCTGTGATATACAGGCGGTTTCGCCCAAAAAATCGACCTTGCTGACCCGGCCAAAACTGCTGGCAGAGGTGCGGTCGGCGGCAATCACTATGTGTTCGCCGTCATCAAGTCGCTGTTTGAGCCTGATGGCCAAATCGGCGCTGACTTCGGTTACCTGAATGAGGTTAACGTCCATCTTTGGGTCAATTTTCTTTAGTATACGATTAAACTCTACCGCATGGTGGGTAAAAACCATCACATTGACCCGGGTATTGCTGTGTTTGTTGAGCGCCCGGCAGACTTCGAGATTGCCTAGGTGTGATCCGATAAACACTGCGCCACGCCGGTGTTTTACCAACTCGTCATAAATGTCTTTGTTGTGATAGAGAATATCTTGGTTTTGCAGTTTGCCCGACCAGCCATCGATTTTGTCGAGCGCCGATTCGGCAAAGCTAATGAAGTGTTTAAAACTCTGCCAATAGCCCGGTTTGTCTGCAAAGACGGTTTGTCCTGGTTGTTGATAGACTTTTTGCAAAAACGTCATCGATGCGCGCCGTGATGTTCGGCCTGTAACAAAGAAATAAAACACGATGGGCCAGATAAACAAGCGGAATAACCAACGGCCAAAGTACTGGTTTACCTTGAGTAAAAAATAGATGCCCCAGTAAGAGCCACGTTCGGCGAGCAATGACCAGTGTTTGGGTTTATTGGAATTAACTTTATTCATCATTCAGCTGACCTTGCGCCACAACAAAACGGGTGAGCGCAGCAACATGCCAAAAAACAACCGGGTGTGCATCCAAGTAATACGAACATTGTCGGCCACCGGCTGAAAGTGCGATATACCGTCTTCAGGGTAAATCACTTTGGTGGGCAAAAATAAGGTGGCGACGCCGCGCCAGTACAAGCGCACCATAATTTCGATGTCAAAATCCATTCGGGTGCCGAGGGTTTTGGCCTGGATTAATTCGATACAGGGTTTGAGCGGATAAACCCGAAAACCACACATGGTGTCTTTGATGGTGAAAGACAGAGTTTCGACCCACACCCAAAAGTGGGTG
>JABSOG010000214.1 GCA_013216025.1 Algicola sp.
ACTCTTTTTGGGGCTACGCTTGGAACGCAGGGCCTACGGCCGGAAAGTCAAAAGATTTAACACGGAGGCACGGAGCACCGGAGGTACACGGAGGAAGAGCAAAAAAACAAAACCAAAACCAAAACCAAAACTTTAAAATAGGAATTCTTATCCGAGAAACGTTAAAAGTATGTCAAAAAATCCCAAATATCCTTTCCATTTATATTTTTTAATCTTTTGCTTTTCCTCTTTCTTTACTCCGTGTCTCCGTGCCTCCGTGTTGAGATCCCTTGACCTTGATCGTTTTAAGGTAAATGCGCCTTGGCAAGGTATTCAGTAGACTGCATCTCTTGCAAGCGGCTAAGGCAACGGCGGAATTCGAAATCCAGTATCCCGCCCTGATAAAGCCTTTCCATCGGCAACTCAGCAGAAATAATCAATTTCACATTACGCTCATAAAACTCATCAACCAAAGCAATAAAGCGCCGTGCCGAGTTATCGTTCTGTTGTCCCATCGCCCTGACATTGCCCAGTAAGATTGTGTTGTAAACGCGACTTATTTCCATGTAATCGAGCTGCGAGCGATTCGATTCGCACAAAACGCTATATTCAAAAAGGGCAATACCGTCGGCTTCGCGCCTTACTGTCAAATTTCGATCCATAACCACGATCTCTACATTATTACGCTTGGGATCTGGGGCTAGCTGGTCGAAATAATGATTAAGATTAGTTTGAGCCTGAGCGTCCAGTGGGTGATGGTAAATTTCTGCCTGTTCTAAGGTTCTTAGGCGATAATCGATGCCACTGTCGACGTTGACTATCTCGGTATGAACTTGTAACAGTTCGATGGTGGGCAAAAATCTGACGCGCTGTAGACCGTTGAGGTATAGGTCTTTTGGTGGAATATTGGAGGTGGCCACCAGAATAACCCCTCGTTTGAACAATTGTTCAAACAAACCACCAAGCAACATGGCATCGGTGATGTCAGAGACAAAAAATTCATCAAAACATATCAGCGTGGTTTCTTTGGCCAGTTTCTCAGCGACTTTTATCAGCGGATTTTCGACCTCTTTTAGCAGGGTCAGTTCTTGATGAACCCTGTGCATAAAACGGTGAAAGTGAATGCGCATTTTTTTGTCTATTGGCAGACATTCATAAAACGTATCCATTAAATAGGTTTTGCCACGGCCAACGCCCCCCCAAAAATACAAGCCTTTAATGTTATTAGCCGGTAGATCTCCACCGAACATACGCTGGTACCAAGGCCGTTTAGCGGGTTTATTTTGCGCTGCGACTAATTCGTCATACAATCGTTGCAGGTGTTTAACGGCATTTTCTTGATCACTGTCAGGGGCAAAACCACCAGTGTCTAAATCCTGTTGATATTTTTCTAAGGGCGTAATGTTAGTCATGGGAGATACTATAATGGTAAAGTAAGGGGTTGATTATTCGCATTTAACACTTATTTATAAAAGATGAGTCTGCTCATCGGTGTGTTTTCGATAACCAGTCTATTTTAAAAGAGTATTCTAACACGCCCGGATTGCAGGTCACCAAGACTTAAGTGTTTTAATTTTTCTCAGAGGTATTATTTATGTATGTTTTAACAACAGTATTGGTTGGTTTGGTTTGCCTCGCGGCGGGTTTTGTCGGTGGCAAGATATTCACAGAGAAAAGCCTCAGTCAGGCAGATTTACAAAAACAGATTGATGAGTCAGAGCAACAAATGAATAAGTACCGCGAAGACGTCTCGTCCAATCTGGCCGTGACCCAAAAGCTCATGGCCGACATGAAAACCAACTACGACAGCATCGTAGAACAAATGGCCACCACCACCAAATTACTTGAACAACCCAGAGTGAGCGAACCCCAAATTCCGTACTTTGGCCTAGATGCTACAGAGCAACTTTTGGCGACCAGTGGACGTCGTGAAGAATCAAAGCGCAGAACAGAAAGTATTGAATCACAACCCTCTGATTATTCAGATGGTTCGAGTGGTTTGTTTAATAACACCGAGAGCCAGAAGCAGACTGAAACCGAACAGGCCTAGGCTTTTGTTTAAGTAAAGTTTTTCAATTACCAGCCGATTTTGTACGGAGTTTTTTAAACGATGAAAATAAACACAACATTCTTAGCAGCCCTTGCTTTGAGCGCCTCTTTGCTGCTCACCCCAGCCGCCACGGCCAATATACCAGCGCAAATGATGAATCAGGCCATGCCTTCTCTCGCCCCGATGTTAGAACTGGTGACACCCGGCGTGGTCAGCATTTCAGTCTTCGGCAGCAAAGCAGTACAACAACCGGGGCCCAATGCGCTGCGTGACTTTTTTGGCAGGCGCAGTCCTCGTCAGCCAACAGAGCAACCCTTTCAGGGCTTGGGTTCTGGTGTTATTATCGATGCAGAAAATGGCTATATCGTCACCAACTCCCATGTTGTTGAGGGTGCAGATGACATCAGGATCACCCTCAAAGACGGTCGAGAATTTACCGCCAAAAAGGTGGGTGGCGACAAAGAAAGTGATATCGCACTGTTAAAAATAGAAGCCAAAAACTTGGTCGCGGTCAAACTCGCCGATTCTAACCTATTGCGGGTCGGCGATTTTGCCGTGGCCATTGGTAACCCTTTTGGTTTGTCACAAACCGTCACTTGGGGCATCATCAGCGCGTTGGGCCGTGCGGGACTCAACATTGAAGGTTACGAAGATTTTATTCAGACCGATGCAGCCATCAACAGCGGCAACTCTGGTGGTGCCCTTATCAACCTCAAGGGTGAACTTATCGGCATCAATACTGCCATTTACGCCCCTGGCGGCGGTAACGTAGGCATCGCTTTTTCTATTCCGTCTAACATGATGAAGTCGGTGGTCAGTCAAATTCTTGATTTTGGTGAAGTTCGTCGCGGCGTACTGGGTATTGTCGGTCGAGCAGTATCTTCGGGGCTTGCCGAATCGATGGGACTTTCTGTTTCTCAGGGCGCTTTTGTGGAGCGCGTGATTGAAGACTCAGCAGCAGCCGAAGCCAACCTCGAAGCGGGTGATGTGATTGTTAGCATCAATGGCGTCAACCTCAAAACCTTCGACGAACTGGCCAGTAAAATTGCCACGCTCGGTGCAGGCACCGAAGTTATCATGGGCGTGTTGCGAGAAGAAGTGCAAAAAGATGTAGTGGTTACACTCAAATCGGCCAACGTGACTAGCAACATCAAGGCCGAATCACTGATGCCGCAACTGGCTGGAGCCAATTTGTCTGATGGCAAAACCCGTGACAATAGAAACGGCGTAGTCGTTAGTGATGTCGATGAACGTTCACCCGCAGGCCAATTGGGACTAGAGAATGGTGACGTGATCATGGGCGTTAACCGCAAGGCAGTAAACAATATCAAAGGACTGCGCACTTTGCTGGACGAAGCCCGCAACGTCATTGTGCTGAATATCCGCCGTGGCCGTACTTCATTGTACTTGATGTTGCAATAACTTTTGTAGGCTGGTGCGAGGGTGCCAGCCAAAAGACTTAAAACCCAAAATGGCGGCTATCGTTTTTGGGTTAAGGATGTTATTCTAAGCCCTAATAATAACCCGGTGCGAAGACCAATTTAACGTGTACAAACCATTGATTTTTATCCTCCGTTCGGTCAGTTACGGGCTTGCATTAGCCTTTGTTGTGCTGTTGATCCAATCCCAAAGCGAAGACTCCACCCTGATAGCCAATCTCAAGAGATTATGGGCCGAACCGCCAGTCTCCTACTCCAGCGCAGTGCGCAAAGCCGCGCCCGCTGTCGTCAATATTATTTCAGAAAGTTTTACCGTTAGCGCCAATTTCAATCGTCCGGCGCAGGTCGCGCCGCAATCCCTGGGTTCAGGCGTTATCATCCAAAGTAATGGGTATATCGTGACCAATCGCCATGTAGTCGCCAACGCCGACCGTATTATTGTTCTAATGCAAGACGGCAGGCGTTTTACCGCCGAACTGATTGGCATGGATGTGTTGACTGATTTGGCTTTGCTGCATATCAACGCTATCGATTTGCCGATTATCCCGCAGAACCCAAACCATCGGCCTGAGGTTGGTGATGTAGTGCTAGCCATAGGTAATCCACTGAATTTGGGGTTAACCATCACCCAAGGCATCATAGGCGCCACCAAAAAGACTTTTACCCATCACGATGATGCTCGAACTACCGACTTGCTGCAAATGGATGCCGCCATCAACAAGGGCAATTCGGGTGGTGCGCTGGTCAATTCCAACGGCACTTTGGTGGGGATTAATTCGCTGGCTTTTCAAACCCGGGGGCAAAATGATGCCAACGGTATTTCGTTTGCCATTCCTTATGCCACAGTCCACAAAATTACCAATAAGCTCCTCAAAGACGGACGAGTGATCCGTGGCTGGCTGGGCGTATCGGGCAGGCCGGTCAACAACAAGGGCGAAGACGTACGATCAACGGTTGAAGCCGTCGATGGTATTCGCCTGACTTCAATTGACCCACGCAGCCCAGCACATATCGGCGGATTGGCGAAAAACGATATAATACAAAAAATCAATGGCGTTCAGGTCACGGGGATCATTCATATCCTCGGGATTGTTGAAGACATTCCACCCGGTGAGAAAATTACGTTTACCATTAAGCGCGGGAAAGAAGTCTTACAGGTGGATGTGACGATTACGGAGAGCCGTTAAGGCACTGTAACCCGTTTAATATCAGCGCCAAGCAGCGAGAACTTTTCTTCAATTCGTTCATAACCTCGGTCGATGTGGTAAATCCGATTTAAGCGGGTTTCGCCTTTGGCCACTAATCCGGCAATCACCAAACTGGCTGAAGCCCTTAAATCCGTTGCCATCACTTCGGCACCCGACAGCGACTTAATGTCATTACAGATGGCAGTATTGCCTTCAACACGAATGTTAGCTCCCATCCGTTGCAGTTCTGGCACATGCATCATACGATTCTCAAAGATGGTTTCGGTAATGATACCTGTACCTTCTCCTACCGCATTCAATGCCGTAAACTGAGCTTGCATATCTGTTGGAAAACCCGGATGCGGCGCGGTTTTGAGGTTAATCGCTTTTAACCTTCGGCCTTTCATCGACAGATGAATATAATCTTTGCCGACATCTACTTTGGCATTGGTTTGCAATAGTTTTTCTATCACTGCGTCCATCAGTAGCGGATTGGTATCTCGGCAAATGACATCTCCGTGAGTGACTGCCGCGGCGACCAAAAAGGTGCCTGTTTCAACTCGGTCAGGCATCACTGAAAAATCGGCGCCATGCAACGATTCTACGCCCTGAACCACAATGGTGTCGGTACCCGCACCTTCAATTTTGGCACCCATGGCTTGCAGCAATTTGGCTAGATCACACACTTCGGGCTCTCTGGCGGCATTTTCTATTATGGTTTCACCATCGGCCAGTGTGGCGGCCATCAGCAGGTTTTCGGTGGCTCCAACGCTGACAATATCCATACAAATACGACACCCGCGCAAACGGCCGTCGATATTGGCTTTAATATAACCAGATTCGACCACCATGGTCGCGCCCATTTTTTCCATGCCTTCGATGTGCAAGTTAACTGGCCGAGTGCCAATCGCGCAACCGCCCGGCAACGAGACCTGCGCTTCGCCAAAACGGCTCAGCAGCGGGCCAAGCACCAAAATAGAGGCGCGCATCTTGGTCACCAACTCATAAGGCGCATCAAGCTGTTTAACATCCGGATAAACAGTCAGACTGGTGCCTTCACGTTCGGTTTTCACACCAAGATGGTTCAGCAATTCGATGGTGGTGTTGATATCTTCCAAACCCGGCACATTGTGTAATGTGGTCGGTTGCTTGGACAATAACGTGGCAAACAAAATTGGCAATGCCGCATTTTTGGCGCCAGAGATTTTGACCTCACCGTGTAAAGCGTTACCGCCTTGAATGATTAATTGTTGCATGTACTGTTGGCCTGCGATGATCAGTTAAATTTCTGCTCTCGTACCCATTCTTTCGGGGTATACGCTTTGATGCTGACCGCGTGAATAGTGCCATCTTCAATCAGCGCTGACAGCGGGCCATAAATTTTCTGTTGTTTTTTAACTCTCGACAAACCGTCAAAACATTCGTCAACAGCAATGATGTTATAGTGAGTGCCTTCACTTTTGACATGAACCTCGGCCAAACCGAGTTTTTCGTTCAATAACTTTTCTACTTGTTCATTTTCCATTTTTGTCACTAAAACCCTTGAAAGAGCCCTTAATTTTTAGACTGAAACCAATAATTGCTCAACACCGCTAATTTCGGCCAGATTGACCAGTTGTTCGGGTATTGCGGTTAATTTGACGGTTTGACCTGATTGTCTGGCTTGGGACATGATTTTGAGGATCCAAGCAAGACCAGCGGTATCGACTTTTTCTACTGCCGAGAAGTCGATAACCAGGTGTTCGATGCTGATCCTGGAGATATCGATGCCTTTAACCAGCGTGGGCACGGTAAAACGGTCGATGAAACCGGTGAGTTTGATGTCACCTTCATCGACCTGATAGGACAGCGGGCTGCCCTTACCGGGCTGAGGGCTGCTCTTTCCGGGCTGAAGGCTCTTTACTGGCTGAGGGCTCATGCCGCCGACACACCTTTAATATTTAATTTGGCTTTTTCGATCAACAGACGAGTCACATCAGCAACCCCGCCCTGCTGACGCAGTAAGCTTTTGAGTTCAGCTTTTTTGCTGTTAAGCAGGCTTATGCCCTCGGCAACCATGTCATAGGCTTTCCACACGCCGGTTTTCTTGTTCAGACGCACCTTAAAATCGATGTGAATGTCTGGACGTGCTTCATCTTTGATGCGGGTTTTAACGGTGACCACTTTTTTGCCTTTGATCGGCCGGGCCGGTTCAAAAATCACCTTTTGATTGGTGTATTTGGTAAAAACCGTGGCATAGGTGGTGATCAAATATCCTTTAAAAGCCACGTAAAAGGCTTTTTTCTGCGCTTTGGTGGCTTTGCTTTTGCCCAGCACCATTTTCGCCGCCAACCGGTGGTTAATGTACGGCATCAATTCTTCACTGACCACGGTTTTTAGATGATTAGGATCGACTTGAATTATCGCCTGATCAGCTGCAATGCGCTTAAAGGTACTTTCTGCCACCCGTTGAATCAATTTATAGGGGTCTTCACCCTCGGCCATTACACTGGCACTCATACCCAGAGTCACCAAAACTAAGGTAAAAAACATCACCAATTTTTTCATTATCATACTCCTCATTTCAGGCATTTGTTGCCTAAGCGCTTTTGGGTCATTCTGGTGCGCGTTAATTAAACTATATGGTGCTCTATCAGTCATTGCCAACGCTAAACAAGAATTGGCCAATCAGTTCTTCTAAAACCAATGCTGACTTTGTATCCTCTATATAATCACCCGCTTGCAAAATATCAACCGTCTCGTCGATAAAACCCGGGGAAAATCCGATATATTGCTCGCCCAGCAAGCCTGATGTCAATATTGAGACGGTGCTAGTCTCTGAAAAGTTGCTGTATTGCAGCCCAAGCGTCAACGTCACCACCGGCAAATAGTCTTCTGGGTCCAATATAATGGAGCTTACACGACCGATGACCACACCACCAACTTTAACCGCCGAACGGATCTTCAAACCACCAATGTTGTCGAACTTGGCCTTAAGCTCATAAGTTTCGCCACTACCAGTGGCGCTGATATCCGCCACTTTAAACGCCAATATAATCATCGCCCCAATGGACAGCGTGACAAAAAAACCAACCATTATTTCTATTTTTCGAGTATTCATTATTTCCCCTTGGCCTATCCGCCAAACATGAAGACAGTTAACACAAAATCCAATCCCAAAACGGCCAGCGAGGCCTGCACCACAGTATCTGTGGTGGCTTTGCTGATACCGTCAGCTGTCGGTATCGCATTATATCCTTTGTAAAGTGCTATCCAAGTAACCACGATGGCAAACACAATACTCTTGATCACGCCGTTGAATACATCGTCGACCAAATCGACCTTCGATTGCATAATCGACCAAAAATTACCGGCATCGATGCCCAACCATTCCACGCCAACCAAATGACCACCGAAAATGCCGATGGTCGAAAAGATAATTGCCAGCAGCGGCATACAAAACAGTCCGGCCCAAAATCTTGGTGCAACCACGCGGCGCAGCGGATCAATCGCCATCATTTCCATGCTCGACAATTGCTCGGTTGATTTCATCAAACCAATTTCTGCGGTTAACGCCGAGCCTGCCCGACCGGCAAATAACAAGCCAGTAACGACCGGGCCCAACTCTCTGAGCAACGACAAACCAACCATCGGGCCTAAGCTGTCTTCAGCACCATAATCAACCAGCACGGTATAACCTTGCAGCGCCAACACCATGCCGATAAACAAACCAGACACCATGATGATGGTCAGTGACTGAACACCCACCACGTAGACTTGTTTAACAAATAACGGAAAGCCCTTACGAAAATTGGGGATTCCAAACAACGCACCAAACAGCATGATGCTGGCTCGGCCTACGCCGGCAAAACGGTCAAATACCGCTTCCCCGACACTTTGAAACATATTGAGGATCATTTTATGCCCCCCAGCAATTCACAATGATAATCTTCAGCCTTGTAATGAAAGGGTACCGGACCATCAGGCAAACCTTGCATAAACTGCTGTACCAATGGCGATTCATTAATCAACAACTCTTTTGGTGTGCCTTTACCAATCACTCTTTGGTCAGCAATAATATAAACGTAATCGGCAATGCTCATCACCTCAGGCACATCGTGGGATACCACAATAGAGGTTAACCCCAGCGAATCGTTGAGTTGTTTAATGAGCCTGACAATCACGCCCATCGAAATCGGGTCTTGTCCGGCAAAGGGTTCGTCATACATAATCAGTTTTGGGTCGAGCGCAATGGCTCTGGCCAGCGCTGCCCTTCTTGCCATACCACCAGATAACTCATGAGGCATCAAATCTCGTGCGCCGCGCAAACCAACGGCTTCGAGTTTTAACAGCACCATGGTTCGAATGATATCTTCGGGCAATTTAGTGTGCTCACGAATTGCAAAAGCCACGTTGTCGAACACGCTCATGTCAGTAAACAGCGCGCCGCTTTGAAACAACATGCTCATGTCTTGCCTGACTTGATACAGTTTTTTACGCCCAAGGGTGGGAATGTTATGGCCTCGAAAGACAATAGAGCCACTGTCAGGTTTGATCTGTCCGCCTATCAACCGCAATAAAGTGGTTTTACCGATGCCGCTAGGTCCCATAATGGCGGTTACTTTGCCTTTTGGGAAACGCATATTAATATCGGTATAGATGGGACGATCACCCCGAGAAAAGCTTAGCTGTTCAATTTCGACGCTGTATTGAGGTATTGATTCAGGCAACTCGACATCCTTCGGGCCGTATTCTTCACAAAGAAAAGGTACAATTAAATTAAAGTGGTGCTATTCTATCTCTTTTTATGCCGATAAGAATAATAATATTTGAGAATAACCTATAAGAATCGTCGATTTGACAAATAAATCGTCACCAATTGTAAACAAAAGACGATTTTACTTTTAATTTGACAAAATAAATCGCAGTATTGCGCGTAACTATGTCCTGAATTTTTAATAGGCCCGCATGCTTCAACCCGCTTTGTTCATTTTACTCAGTCTAGCCGTTTTGGTCTGGAGCGCTGACCGCTTTGTCTATGGTGCTGCCGCCATAGCCAAAAACTTCGGCATATCTCCTTTGATCATCGGTTTAACCATCGTTGCCATGGGCTCTTCTGCCCCCGAGATGTTGGTTGCGGCCCAAGCTGCGTTAGCGGGTAAAACAGAAATGGCAGTGGGTAATGCAGTCGGTTCGAATATCACCAATATTCTGCTGGTACTGGGTGTCACGGCATTAATCAAACCTTTAGTGGTTGCGTCAAAAACAGTCAAACGCGAATTGCCCATCATGTTAACCATCAGCCTGTTAGCCTTTTACATGGTCAGCGACAACTATCTCTCACGAGCTGAGGGCATCACACTACTGTTTGGTTTCGCCATTTTTATCTTCACCTTGATCAAGGTCTCGATGAATCAAAAGGCGGCCAAAGATCCGATGCTAGTGGAAATGGAAAGTGAGATACCCGATGGCGTACCGACAAAAAAAGCCGCCTTCTGGTTACTCGTGGGTCTTATTCTGCTGCCACTGAGCGCCAGTATACTGGTTGATTCAGCCGTTGTTATCGCCCAAAACTATGGTGTTAGCGACCTCGTCATTGGCCTGACCATCATCGCCATCGGCACCAGTTTGCCAGAGCTTGCCGCCAGTGTCACGGGCGTGCTCAGAGGTGAAGACGATTTAGCCATTGGCAACATAGTCGGCTCTAATATATTCAATATTTTGGCTGTTTTGTCTCTTGGTGGCGTGATCAATCCTGCGGTCATCAACGCCGATGCCTCAACCCGAGACTTTCCAGTTATGCTGATTGCCTCCATCGTTTTGATGGCCATGGCGTTCGGCTTTAAGCGCGATGGTCGAATTAACCGGCTCGAAGGCTTTATTTTGGTGAGCTTTTTTATTGCTTACCAATACATCCTGTTTCGTCATACCATGGGCTGACACCAGTCTGAGCGGCCAAACCCGCTCCCCAAAACACTATTGAGAACCGGACACTATGGAAACAATCGATTTTCGCCCCCAGGGCCGACTAGTCTTATCCGTTGAGAAAGAAGCGATTAACCAATTGGAACAGTATATCGACGACTGTTTCAATCAAGCCTGTAGCCTGATTTATCATTGTACGGGCCGGGTTGTTGTCATCGGCATGGGCAAATCTGGCCATATCGGCGGCAAAATAGCCGCGACGATGGCCAGTACCGGCACACCCGCATTTTTTGTCCACCCCGGGGAAGCCAGTCACGGCGATTTAGGCATGATCACGGCAGACGATATTGTGATCCTGATCTCAAACTCCGGCGAAACCGGCGAAGTCATTTCAATTATTCCGGTGATCAAACGTATCGGTGCCAGCATTATCTCGATGTCAGGCAATACCCAATCTACGCTGG
>JABSOG010000215.1 GCA_013216025.1 Algicola sp.
CATAGGGTGGCGATTGCCAGAGCACTGGTAACAAAACCGACACTGGTTTTGGCCGACGAACCCACCGGCAACCTTGATCACGCCAACGCCGAGAATATCTATCAATTGTTAAAAGAACTGAATCAAACGGTCAACACCACTTTTGTTGTTGTGACACATGACGTGGGGCTGGCCAACAAACTCGATAGAAGCATTCGTCTTATCGGTGGCCATCTTGAAGGGGTGTCTAAACCCCACATTGTTGCATCGTTGTAAAAAGGCCTGTCACTTATGTCAATCAAACTCTCATTTTACATCAGTCAGCGTTATCGCAAAGCCAAGTTGAAAAACCGCTTTATTTCGTTCATCGCGTTGTCGTCTACCTTGGGTATCGCTTTGGGTGTGGCGGCGCTTATCATTGCTTTGTCGGTGATGAATGGTTTCCAGCGCGAATTGGTCGACAGATTATTGTCGATAGTGCCGCATATTGAATATGTGTCAGTCGATCAGCCGATATTGAATTGGCCAGAAAAACTTGACAAAATCGCCCAGCATCCGCAAGTCAATGCCGTTGCGCCATTCATACCACTCAAAGGCATGGTGCAAAAGGGCGAAACCTTGCATGGTATAGAGATAAGGGGTGTTGACGGCGCGGCAGAACAACAGGTGTCGAACATTCACCAGTTTATGATAGCCGGTGATTGGTCCAGCATGTCAACGGACAAAAACGCCCTGATCCTCGGTGCTGGTATTGCCCAAAAACTTAACGTTGCTGTAGGTGACCACTTGCAAGTGATGCTGCCACAAATAGACAGGTCATTTAGACTCAAACCGCCAAAATATGCCAATTTGCAAGTCACCGGTATATTCAAAATGGGCGGTCAATTGGATTTTTCACTCGGTTATATTGCACTGAATGACGCAAGGCAACTGATAGGCCTGGATGAAGGCGCGATACAGGGCATCAGGTTAAATATCAAAGATGTTTTCGTTGCCGACCAACTCAGCCGCGAAATTGCCAACACCATGACCGACACAGTGTACATGATCAGCTGGTTTCGCAGCCAAGGCCATTTATATCAAGACATCCAACTAGTGCGCTTTATCATGTATCTGGTGCTGTTTATCGTCATAGCCGTGGCCAGTTTCAACATAGTGTCGACCTTGGTGATGGCAGTAAAAGAAAAACAAAGCGACATCGCGATATTAAAAACCATGGGCGCAACCGACAACACCATTATCATGACGTTTGTTTTTCAGGGTCTGAGTAATGGCATCAAGGGCATCGCCTTTGGTGCAGTGACGGGCATTTTAGTGGCGTTGTACATTCCCAATATTTTTGTTTGGTTAGAACAATTACAAGGCACCCGGTTCTTGGAAGATGACGTGTACTTTATCAACTTTATTCCGTCACAGTTGATGTGGCAAGATGTGGTGATTGCGGTGTCTATTGCACTAGTGGCTTCGCTTGTGGCAACGCTTTATCCATCAAGGCAAGCGACTAAGATTGAGCCTGCTGTGATATTGGGGCAGGGCTAGTGTAGATGAAATACCCACTATCTTACCAACTATTCAACCGCTCACCCTTGCCACCAATTGTCCTGTGCCTGGTGTTAATGGTGGTTTTAGTGGGTGGTTATACGCTTAGTGCCTTTCAAAGCGGCTTGATTGACCGGATACTGGCAGGGAAAATAGCCAATACCGAGTTTCGCGCAACTTTCACTGCGATGATGATCACGGCCTACATGCCCATGTCCCAGTTTTACTTGATAAAATGGAGTGAAGAAAATTGGCTGTTGCTATCGAGTCATGTCGATGTGCTGCCAAAATTTGACGTTTCACTCAGTCTGTTTTGGGGTTCGGTGGGGGCTATGTTGCAATTTGGCTTTTTCTTTGCCCCTTCTTGGTTCTCCGGTAATGCCTTTAATCCACAATATTGGTCTATTAATCAGGTCGTGACTCACGTCATTGTTGTGGCCGCAGGGTGGACGTTATACCGATTGTTGGCCTCAATACTCAAATATGCTAACCAATTCAGTCGTATAGCCAGAGCGTTGCCAACGCTCGATTTATTCGATACTAAATTCAACAAGGTCTTTGTCCAGCAGGGCGTAAGAAGCGCCTTGTTGGTAATAGGTTTTATCTCTATCACAGGCATCATCATCGTCGCTCCGGGCGGAGGATTGTTCATGGCTGTCTTGATTGCTGTGATATCGTGTTTGTGTGCCGTATTGGCGATGATTATTCCGGCACTGGGTATTCAAAAACGTACCAGTTTAGAAAAGAAAAAGCATCTAACGGAAATCCGCAAAAAACTGCAAAAACTGACCTACAAAGTCGCATTGGATGACTTGGACCATTTAAAATTATCTACGTTGCTGGCGCTTGAAAGTAGAATTCAGGCAGTCAAAGAATGGCCGTTTGATGCGTCGAGCATTTCCAAGTTTACTTTTTATATCTCTATTGGGCTGGGCTCATGGGTAGGGGCTGCTTTGGTTGAAAAGCTGCTCGACAAAGTTATCTGAATAATTTGGCAAACCCCCGTTATGTACTAAAGTTATGAAAGTTTAACAACCCCTTCAAACTTTTAACCTTCGAACCCACTAAATTTTACCTATCAAGGACTCTTATGAAAATCTTTCAAATTTTAATCGTGTTATCTGCACTGTTTATTGTCGGTTGCGGCTCAACTTCTATGGTGCCGGCACCTTCTCAGGCGATTAATACGCCAAGCGAAGGTAATGCCCAATTTGTCTTTATGCGTTCTTCTTTTTTTGGTGGAGCCATCAGTGCGTCTCTTTTTGATGTTACTGATATAAAAGCTGAGCCGGTGTTTATCGGCATTATTGACAACAATACCAAATTGACTTATTCGGCTTCACCGGGAAAGTATACCTTTATGGTAGTGTCTGAAGCCGCTGACTTTATGGAAGCCAATGTGGTGGGCGGAAAAACCTATTATGCCATGGTGACGCCCCGAATGGGCGCGTGGAAAGCGCGGTTTAGTCTGTGGCCAGTGCGCAACGATGGTTCAAGTAAGTTCAATACCACTAACGGTGATTTTGCCGAATACAAAGCAGATACCAAACTAATGACTAACAGCGAAAAATCCAAGGCTTGGTTCACCGGTAATCTAAACAGTATCAAATCTAAGCAAGTCAAACATTGGGTCACCTGGAAACAAAAAACGTCAGAAGCACTCAAGGAAAAAACCCTTAACCCTAACGATGGTTTGTGATTGACAGCCATGACCATAGTCACTAACACAACCGAGCCTATGACACGCCGCCGTTTTCTCAAGTTAACTGCGGCCACGGGGGCAGTTATAGCCCTAGGTGGCGGAGTGTTCGTTAGCACCAAAGATACCAGCGGATTGACCCTGCAAAACGCCATTGACGAACTGGACAAGCTCGCCACTCAATCGATGACCAGCACCGTCGATTGGGACCCAGCCCAGATTTTTAACCACTGTGCGCAAAGTGTAGAATATTCGATGACAGGATATGCCGAGCACAAATCGGCATTTTTCAAAAGTACGGTTGGCGCTCTGGCGTTTTCAATATTTGCTGGCAAAGGCAGTATGAATCATGGTTTGAGTGAGCCAATTCCCGGTGCGCCGTTACTACCAGCCCAGCAGGATGTGCAACAGGCACTGGCTAGACTGAAAAAATCGTTGCTCGACTTTGACCAATTCAACGGCGAATACGCCCCGCATTTTGCTTACGGAATGCTCACCAAACAGCAATATACTGCCGCACACGTTATGCACATAAACAACCACATGCAACAAATCAAGATTGGTTGATTTGCGCCATACCACGTTTTTTGATGATCACGACTGCACCCACCATGGCAAATGACATCAGCAAACAGGTGATCACTATGGTGCCCAGATGAGCATCATTGATACCTGCCATCATGCCGGTCGCATAATTGAGTCCGCCACCAAACAGTGCAAACAAACCAAAACTGGTGCTCATACCCTTGGCAGTACTGTATTGACCAATGAGTGACAGCAGGATGGGTGACAAAAGCAAATCAGAAAACACAAAAAGTACTTCAGCCATCACCACCAATGTCAGTAGATTTGTACTATCGGCCGACTGTCCAGAGTAACCGATAAGCTGCCAACTCAAGGCATAAAGAAACAGCGCTATGGCCAGTTTAATCCAGCGATTGATTGGCACTTTAAACCACAGTAATGCCAGCAATAGCGCACCAATCACATAGAACGGAACGCCCACCATCGGCAGCAGTTGCTGTGGGTCACTTATAAACGACAAAAATTGCGGTAGCGCTGGCATGTGCGTAACAAGTTGCCTTGTTTGTTCAATAACAGGATACATGCCTTCGTAAACAGCCCAGTACAACAGGTAAATCAAAGCAGCAGCAACAACGAAAACCCAGCTGATGGCGAGCTGTTTTATTTTAACTGGATTGTTTTCGGTTTTGTCTGTTGGTGAGCAAACAATGCAATTACGCCCAAAAAACAATAACATTACATTAAGCCCAGCAAGCAGCGCGATCAAATAATAACCTCTATGCCAATTTTGCTCATCAACGACCAGCCACATTATTATGGGGGCGAGCAACGCGCCAACAGAAGACATCAATTCTAACAGCGTAAAACTACTATCAGAATTAGCTGGTAATTGTGCTATCAAAGCATAGTTGTTGGGGCCAAACAGTCCCAGTCCTAGTGCTATCACAAAAAAGTGAACGTTTAGCCAGACCCCGGTTGTTAGCGTTAATCCCAGTACACCGGCGCTAAAAACCACCAAACCCAAGATGGCCACCGTCCTTTTAGACAGTAAAAAATCAGCAATTAAACCGCCAATAACGGGCGTAATGAAAATAAATGTTGTGAATAAACCATACAGGGCAAGGGCTTCGAGTTGACTGAGCCCAAGGCCGTTATTATCAAAACTTTCGATTAAGAAAAATACTAAAAATGACCTAAAACCCCAATAGCAAAATCGATCTAAAAATCGAGATAGGGTGAGTATGAATAGTGGCATTTTACTGGAAGTCATATCGCTGGCTTTGTAATTGAAATTATCCGCCACAATAAAGTACTGTGGCCCATAGTGCATCCTCTAAATGAACATTTTAATGCAACCTAAGCCGATTTATTCCACCCAATCGTTATAAACCAAATCAGGCACTGGTTGAAACACTTCGCTGAGGTTGGTGATAAGCACCGAACCGGTTGCAATGGCGTGACCGGCAATCATGGTATCGTTTCGGCCTATTAAACTGGCATCTTCACCCAGTTGTTGTTTTATCTTGGCTGTGGCTTGAACGGCCTCCAGATCCCAGGGCAATACTGAATCGATTCGTGCCATAAAGGCTTTTATCGCCGAATCGTTGAAGCCGGTATCGCCAAATAACAACTCGGCGTAAGTAATGGACGAGATCACAATTCTGTGACGTTTTTCGACGTAACCTTGCAAAACGGCTAATAACTGAGGAGGTCTTTGGTTGAGTATCAACACACACATGTTGGTATCGAGCATATAGGTTTGTTTCAAAATCTGGCTCCATCTTTTGCCATCAAGCCTTCTCGTTCAGACAAATAATTATCGCAGGTTTTGGCGGCATCGGCAAAGCTGGTCCAGGATTGCCTTTTCGGCCTTAAAATCAGCGAATCACCGTCTTGAATGATCTCAACTTCAGTCACCCCTTTAAATTCGTATTCTTTGGGTAATCTAACCGCCTGATTTTTACCATTGGTAAATAGTGATGCAGTGCGCATTTTTTATTCCGTTTAGCCTATGTTGTGTATAGGTCACTCTAGCGCAGCGATAATAATTGTCAATAAAAGTGCTCGAACCGTTTGCCAAAGCCCAAAGATTGGGTTAATTTGACTAAGGACTGTTTATCTTTCGTTGTTGTTCGATCAATGCAGCTTAACAATGAAAGATAAGCAGTCCCCGGTAACAACAATAACTGACCCTAAAGGATCCATTATGCACTTTGATGACGAATTGGTTAATGAGCTAAACCTGCTGGTAAAATTCAACCTCGACAGTATTCAAGAAGGGATTAAAATCCATCACTCGGCCGAAGCCTCTACTCGCGCCGCCGCCATACGTTTGTTTGATAAAGGTTTTATTACGCAAGAAGACGGTGGTTATTTAACAGAGCTGGGCCGTGAACTGGCTGAGCTGGCACAAAACTCGATCACCTTGCTGACCTCGGCACGGTGTATGTAAACAAATCCTGAAACTGATATACAAATAAAAACGGCCCGTAAGGGCCGTTTCTATTTGTGTTTTATATCAGTTTCAGGATTTGTGACGGTTCTTCCACGAATGGTTAACTGAGTAGCGCCATAACCCGTCGATACCGAAGTAGCCAACAATCGCGAAGAACGTACCGCACACCAAACAACCGAACAAAAATGTCGGGCCTATTGTCGACAAACTAGCACCAATCCACTCCCAACTGGCCTCAAAGGCAAATTCGTGTCCTGTAGGACCTAATATCCATTCGCCAACCTTGTAAGCACCGTAAAAAATCGGCGGCATGGTGAAGGGGTTAGTGATCCACACCAAGGCAACCGATAGCGGCAGATTAACCCTAAAAATGATGGCACCCGCAGCGGCGAACAACATTTGAAAAGGCACCGGCCAAAAGGCAAACATCAAACCGACCGCAAAAGCGCCTCGTGCAGAACGGCGGCTTAAATGCCATAGGTTGGCATTATCAAGAATTGGTCCAAAAATTTTAAGTGTTTTGTTGTCTCTTATTGTTTGGGGATCCGGCATAAACCGTTTAATTAATTTCCTGGCCATTGTATAGTGGTATCTCACAGGTAAATGGAATTTGACAAGGGACCGATATGGACAACTCGCTACGGTGGCAAGGCCCCTTCATACTGAGCAGTATATTCTCACTATTTCTCGCCGATATACCACCCTTTTCTCTATTAATCTTTGTCTTGATGGCCGCTTTGTGGCTGCTATTTAAAAAATACACCATCAGCGCTGCTATTGTATTAGCCATTTGTTGGTTTTTTATCCACGCACATTGGGCCACTCACTGGCAATTGCCCCAACAACACATCAAAAAACCGATAAACATCATCGGCGTTGTGTCGAATATTACCAGTCATAGCCCTGAAAAAGCCAAGTTTTATGTACGATTGAGCGCAATCGAAGATGAAAAAATCCCGTGGTATGTTCACCCGAAGCTCAGGTTGAGCTGGCAAAAACCCAACCTACAGTTGCAATTGGGCGACACTATTCAATTAACCGTCAAACTCAAACCCGCCCACGGATTTTCTAATCAGGGCGGATTTAGCTACCAAAAATGGTTGTTGTTAAAAGGCGTTCGAGCGACGGGTTATGTCGTCAACACTACTTATGCTAAAGGTAATGCCAAAGGTAAGGCGGTAATAGTCGTTAAACCTTCCAGTAGTTATCGGCAGGTGATTTACACCAAAATCAAACAGGCTACCGCACAATTGCCCTATCAAGGGTTAATACTGGCGTTAACAGTGGGCGAAAAGCACTTAATAACCGATAGCCAATGGAAAACAGTCAAATCAACGGGCATCAGTCACTTGTTGGCTATCTCGGGTTTGCACATTGGTATCGTCTTTTTATTTGGTTCGATGCTGGCCAAGTTGTTACTCAAACTCTATTGCTACGTGTTCAACAAAGAACACATAGTGCCATTCGTCGCGTTGTTTTTTGGACTGGCGGCGGCGTTGGGTTATGCCTGGCTAGCCGGGTTTTCGATTCCCACCGTGCGGGCATTTTTGATGCTTTGCTTGTTGGTGCTGATCATATCAAACAAAAAATTGCTCAACGCCCGGTTTGTGATCATCAATACCTTATTTGTTATCGTACTGGTTAATCCCTTGTCGTTGTTAGAACCTGGGCTGTGGTTGTCTTTTGTTGCGGTGGTGGTGATCATCTCGACGTTTTGGTGGTTTCCCGTGTTAAGCGCAAACAAGCTGGTTAAATACACCCAATCAATCGTTAAAATGCAGATGGCGCTGTTTATATTCATGGTGCCAATCACCATTTTGGTGTTTAACGGCTTTTCGGCTTCGGGTGCGGTCGTCAATTTAATTGCTGTGCCTTGGGTTAGTTTTGTCACCGTGCCGCTTGCGTTGATAGCAACTGTACTGTCGATATTCAATTTACCTGCCGAGTCTCTGTTTGCTCTAGCAGATGATTCGTTGGCAGGGCTTTTTATATTGCTTGAGCAGCCTTGGATTAACAGTGGTTGGGTTGTCTTTCAACATTTACCTTGGTACAGCTGGGTTTCGGCGTTGATTTTTGCCCTCAGTTTGTTGATACCCTTGCGGCACAAGTTTCGGTTGGCGTCAGTATTGTTGGCCACTCCAGCATTGCTTGCTAGTTTAAATCTTAGCGGTGGAAACCAATGGCAAGTGCATGTTTTAGATGTAGGGCAGGGGTTGTCTGTAGTGGTCGAAAAAAATCGGAGAATATTGCTTTATGACTTGGGGCCGATATACAAAACTGGTTTTAATACCGTCGAGCATGTCGTGCTGCCGTTTTTAATCCACAAAGGCCATCAACAAGTCGATTATCTGGTGATCAGTCACGCCGACAGCGACCACGCAGGAGCGCACCAAAAATTACTGCAACAAATCAAGGTCGACACCATACTCGCGCCCCACAAAACACTGCCCAATGCTAAACGATGCACACCTCAAACAATTAACTGGCAAGGGTTAACACTGCAATTGCTGTGGCCAAGCGGGGGCAATACGCCGCCCAAAAGCAGTAACGACAGTTCTTGCGTGATAAAAATCTCTGATGGTAAACATTCGGTGCTGCTCACTGGTGATATATCAAAACGGGTTGAAAAGCAGCTATTGGCCTTTGACGCAGACAAACTGGCCTCGACCGTGTTGTTAGCCCCACATCATGGCAGCAATTCGTCTTCAACCACTGAGTTTATCTCTGCGGTAAAACCTCAATACGTGGTGTATAGCGCTGGATATCTTAACCGTTATAAATTTCCACGTACTGAGGTCGTGAAGCGATATGAAAATTCAGCGGTAAAACAACTCAACACCGCAGTTTCTGGGCAAATTAGTTTTGTGTTTAACGACAAGAAATTTGAGGTATTACAGGCGCGTACGGATATTTTGCCTCATTGGTATTACAACTACTAGCCATAGAAAACCCAAACCAGTACACTAGCTTGGAATTTATCAAGCGACCAGACTTATGCCTCAAACAGATTACAAGCAAGCCTTTCACCGATTGTTGGGTTATACCAAACAATACAAACCCGCATTAGTTGCCGCTATCCTTGGCATGATTGGTTATGCCAGCATCGACGTCACCTTTATCGCCATGATCGAACCCTTTGTCGAAGAAGGCCTTATCAACGGCAATACTGACATTTTCCGTATGGCGCCAGTGGTTATCATCAGCATATTTGTCATAAGAGGTTTCTGTAATTTTCTCACCACTTACTTTCTCAACTGGGTGGGTACCAATATTGTATTGACACTGCGCCAACAGTTGTTCGAACGATTTATTGGGTTGCCGGTGTCATATCACGACCAAACCTCGGCGGGCACCTTAATATCAAAAATCACCTTCGACACTGAACAAATCCAACTGGCGTCGAGCAAAGCCATGATTGTCTTGATACGCGAGGGCGCGATTGTCTGTGGTCTGCTGGGTTACATGTTCTATAAAAGCTGGAAACTGTCGTTGATATTTTTAATTATCACCCCGTTTATTGCCTTTGTAGTGTCTTATGTAACTAAGCGCTTTCGCAAGATAAGCCAGTCAATTCAAAGCTCTATGGGAGATGTCACCGAGTGCACTGAGCAAACCATTCGGGGCCATAAAGTGATTTTGGGTTTTGGCGGTCAAGACATTGAAAATGCGCGTTTTGCGCAAATCAACAACACCAACCGTCAACAAAAAATGAAAATGGAATCGACCCGGGCCATTAGCGTATCGGTCATTCAAATCATTGCCTCATTTGCGTTGGCGACCGTCATTTATCTTGCTAGCGTGCCGGGTATACTCGACACCATTAGCCCCGGTGCTTTTGTAAGTATTGTTATGGCGATGATGATGCTGTTAAGGCCGATAAAACAGCTCACCACTGTCAACAGCGAGTTTCAACGCGGCATGGCGGCCTGTATCAGCGTGTTCAACATCATCGACCAAAAAGTAGAACAAGACGAAGGCACGCTTAAACCCAAAGATATCAAAGGCGAAGTGATACTTAAAGATGTTTGCTTTACCTACCCAACTAAAGAAGAACCCATTTTCAACAATCTAGACCTCACTATTGGTGCAGGTCAAACCGTGGCTTTTGTTGGCCAATCGGGCAGCGGCAAGTCGACCATATCTAACTTGTTACCACGCTTTTACAATATCGATAGCGGTAGCATCACCATCGACGGCATTGATACACGCGAATTTGATTTAAAAACCCTGCGCAAACAATTCGCTGTAGTGACTCAACAAGTAATTTTGTTTAATGACACCATCGCCAATAACATTACCTACGGTTATGAAGGCGAAGTGTCTCAGCAACGTTTAGAAGAAGTGGCCAAACAATCTCATATGATGGAGTTTGTAGACGGTCTGCCTGAAGGGTTAAACACGCTCGTCGGTGAAAATGGTGCAATGATGTCGGGCGGGCAACGTCAACGCATTGCCATCGCCAGAGCATTGCTGCGCGATGCGCCCATTCTCATTCTCGACGAAGCCACCTCGGCCCTTGATACCAAATCAGAAAAGAGTATTCAAAGCGCGCTCGACGAACTGCAAAAGAACCGCACCTGTATCGTGATTGCCCATCGTTTATCGACCATCGAAAACGCCGACAAGATTGTGGTGATCGAAGCAGGTAAAATTGTAGAGCAGGGAACGCATCAAGAATTACTGGCCAACAAAGGCCCTTATGACTTGTTGTATCAAATGCAGTTTGGTGCGGGTGAATGAATCCGATTGAACGCGGCTGGTATGACAGTTCAAGGCTTAGCTCTTGG
>JABSOG010000216.1 GCA_013216025.1 Algicola sp.
TGGGTACTATTGCCGGACTTTGCTATGCCGCGCTGATCCCCATCGTGATGGCATCGCTGGCAGATGACAACACCTTTGCCGTCACCAATAAAGTGACTGAAGTCTGGGGCATTGAGGTGACTAATTCAAAGTTTGCCACATTGTTTTTTGTACTGTGCGTCATTATTCTATTGTTTAAATCTGGCTCAGAAATCATGCTTAACAGACTGGCTTTAAATATTCGCCATAAGTTGAGAACAGATCTGTACAGCCGCGTACAACAATCAGGTATTTCTTCGCTTGAACATGTTGGGCCATCAAGGTTAATTCAGGCGCTGGCGATAGATGTGTCAGCGATTGTGGGGGGTGCCGGTACGTTTCCGCAGATTCTCACGGCAGTTGTGACGTCATTGGCGGTACTGGTCTTTTTAGCTTATCTGGACTTCAACATTTTTAGCTTTGTTATTAATGTCATTATCTTCGGCATCATTACCTATCAGCTCCCGTTGATGATAGGTACTCGTTATTTTGCCAAAGCCAGAGAACATCAGGATTATCTGCAGGAAGCCTTTAAAGGTCTGATTGAAGGGGCCAAGGAACTGAAACTAAGCGAAGGCAAAAAGCGCACTTATAACGCCGATGTATTGCAAAAAGAAGAAGTGATTGTGAAGCAGCTGTCAAAAACCGGGAATACCATCTACACCATGACGGGCAACTTCGGCAACCTGCTGTGCTTCTTTGCGATTGGCGGCATTGGTTTTATTTTTATTAATTATCATGCGATTCCACTGGCAGATATTTTCGCCTCTATCATGATACTGCTTTATGTCAGTGGTCCCATTATCATGATTATGAACTTCATCCCGCAGCTTGCGGTGACTCAGATCTCATTGAGGAAAATTGATAAGCTTTATAATGCGTTGCCATCCGAAGGTGTTTCTGAGGAAGTCAAACCTGTTGCTCCTTGGCAGTCAGTGATCTTTAAAAATATTCACTACCATTATCCGCTGCAACAAAACCAGAGTAAGTCATTTGGCATTGGTCCCATCGATATCCAAATTAACAGGGGAGAAATTACCTATATCACCGGAGGTAATGGTTCAGGAAAATCCACGCTGGCCAAATTGTTAACATTACATTATGAAGCCTCTGAAGGTGACATTTATTTTGATGATGTGAAGGTGGATAAAAGCCTGTTAACTGACTATCGTCAGCAGGTGTCATGTATCTACTCTGATTATTATTTATTTGATCGACTTTTGGATGTAAAAAATCTTGCTGAAGATTACAAAGAAAAAATAGATCATTATCTGAAATCATTCGGTATTGATAGCAAAGTACAGTTGGAGAATGGTCGATTTACTTCCTTAAGGTTATCTGATGGGCAACGCCGCAGACTGGCTCTGACTGTATTGATAATTGAAGATAAACCATTGATTCTATTTGATGAGTGGGCCGCTGATCAGGACCCTGTGTTTAAGGAGGTGTTCTATCGGGAAATTTTAATTGGTCTTAAGGAACAGAATAAGGCCGTTGTGGTGATATCGCATGATGACAGATACTTCGATTTAGCGGATCAAATGATAGTGATGGAATCTGGCAAAGTCATTGAGCCAGGTAAGCAAAATTTTGTTAAAATTAAAACAGAAAAAGTGTTTGCCTGATTAAGATGTCCTGTACTTTAGGGTTATGGCTCAGGTGAAGTCAAATTTGCTGACGGGCTAGATTAAATGGCCGCAGCGGGTTTTCTCAATCGTTTTCCTCATGGTCGAATGGTGGTGTCTATTCTGGCGGTTGGTGCGTTAGGTTCAAGTACAAGCCTCACAGATATCACCGCTATGGTGGTCAGTGGTGCCGTTGATTGTGTGACTGGCTATTGAGGCGGCAAAGATGCTGGGAGTGCAGGGGGGCTGGCTGTATGCTGTCAGTTGTTGAGTCCAACCAACAATTGGAAAAACTCCGCAAAAACAGTCACCGAACTGCTGAGATGGGCAAAAAACAATCACCAACACAAAGCTGGTGACTGTCTGGTTAGGTTTGAGTTACTGAGTATGTCCGTTTGGACATGCCATGCCGACGATAATTTTTCGATCACCCTCGAATGTTTCTCTACCATGAGTAAATCGCATATTATCCAGCAACAACAAGTCACTTTTGTGCCATTTGAATTTAATTTTGGTTTCTTCGTAAATGTCTCTAATGGTCTGTAAATAGGCGTCCGGGATTGCAGAACCATCACCATAAAAAGTATTTCTAGGTAAGTTATCTATACCTACTGTGCTTATCAGCGTATTGGCGACTTCTTCTTCGAGATTTGACACGTGGAAAAGGTGAGCCTGGTTAAACCAAAGTTTGTCATTGGTTTTTTTATGAACGGCAACCGCAGGGTTAATCTGCCTGGTTCTTAAGCCATTATCCAACCATTCGAATTCTATCTTGTTGTTTTGGCAATAGGTTTCGACATCGCTGCGATCTTCTGTTTGAAATACCTCGGTCCAGGGCAAATCAACATCTATGTAGTTTCTAACATACATGATGTGCTTTTCTTCGAACGCCGTTTTAATCTCTTGCGGCAGTTTTTCATAGAGGGTTTTACTACAGCTAATGGGGGTTTCACCGTCAACCACTGGCGGAATAAAACACAAAAAACCAATTCTGTCTGGCCATGAGTTGGAATAGGCATTTTCGTTGTGTTGCGGAATAACCTGATTATCAGGGTATTCGGTGGCAGTATAAACATTGCCTCTAAACTCTGTTCTTGGTGTCGAACGATAAGTGTATTTTAACAGAGGGCTATCAAATATCTCGGTTAATACATTACCAAACTCTTTACTGCTGTGGATCTTCAGTCCTCTAATCAACAGTGCGCCATTTTCATCGATCAATCGTTGTATCGTGGCTTTATTTTTTTTGACGAACGCCAAAGAACGCATGCCGTTGGGCTCTACGTTGAGGATAAGTGGCAAATCACCAGCTTTCTCTAAATCAGCAACCTGGGTGTTTTCAAGAAGGTTATCGGTCATTATTTCTGATGGCATTTAATGCTTCCTTTGTGTTTTAAAAATCTGGATTAATTTAAAATAATGGTGTCGGCTTTATCAAACATGGTATAGCTTGAAGTTATTACTCTGTCACCCTTATCGAGGCCTGTCAGTATCTGATAATATTTACGATTTTTCATGCCCACTTTTATTTGACGTTTATGGGCAGTTTCTCCGTTTTCATTCAATACGAAAGCCCAATTCCCACCGGTAGACATAAAAAACGCGCCTTTAGTCAGCAATAATGAGTTATCGACACTTTTTCCTAATGTTAGAACCAATTCAACGCTTTGTCCTCTTTTAATTTGTTGCGCATTGTTGGCATTCTCTGCGGGTAAATCGACTTCTACCACAAATTGACCACCGTTGACTCTGCTGTCAATTTTACTTATTTGTACTTTACTGGTAATTCCGTTTAAATCCACGTTCACAGACATGCCGACATTCAGCAGGTTCAGATAATATTCATCTATGGATGCAAGGATTTTAAACTCCCCGGGGATATCAATTTGTCCCAATCTTGAACCAAGTGGTTTGGATTCCCCCAGCTCTACATCCAGCTCGCTTAAGTATCCTGATACAGGCGCGGTGACTGTCAGGCTCTTAAGGGTGTTACGGGCAAACTCCAAGTTTTCTTCCAGTCTAATTGCGCTTTCTTCGAGCTGTTTTATCTGCACGCTTCTGATTTTTTCTTGTTGTTTCTTTCTCTTTGCATTGAGTGCACTGCGTAGTTTAAAGTAGTTTAAGTTTTGCTTCACCTCGACAAGTTCATCTTCAGCTATGTGTTTATCCTCAAATAACTTCTCGAATTTTTTCAGTTTTCTTTGCACCGTGAGCACACGGTTTTCTGTTTCAATAATTTCACGCTCTAAATTCAGGCTGTCTTTTTCAGCATTCATCTGGGTATTGCGTAAAAAATTCAATTGCTCGGATATTTGCGCTTCTTTACTGATAACGTTAAGTTGTAATTCTGCATTGGACAATCGTAACAACACATCGCCTTTTTTAACATAGACACCACGTTCAACCATTTTTTCTTCAACTCTACCGCCGGCAATGGAATCCAGATAGACCGTTTTTTTCGGCATGATAATGCCTCTGGCATTGAGTGTGTCTGCAAATAAACCGCGTTTAACGCTACTGATGGTGATTGAGCTTCTGTCAATATTTTGTTCATTTTTACCACCGGAATAGACACGATAGAACAAACCCAGAAATAGTGTCACACCAATAGCTATCGCAATGACATTACGTCTTGATTTGTTTTTGGAAGGGGTTATTGTCTTATCCATAATTAAGCCTTGATATGAGTTCTGCTCCTAAGTACGGGTTTATCTTTAGTGAGCTCTTTTACTGCTAATAGCAACATGTGACTAAGCGTTATTCGTACGGCATTCTATGGATAAACCGTAGTGACGTCAACCTTGTGCCCGCTTTGAGCGATGAATCCTTATACTGATTGGGGGTTTTTCATGCAAAAAATGTTAAAGCAAACAGACAGAGGATAAATGCCATCGCTCGGTACCAACGATTTTGTGCCGTCGGTACTGTTTATCATTCAAAACAACGACATAATCGTTTTTTTGTTACAATATCACTTTCACTGTATTTATTTTTACAATTGTGATTTAATTCAGACTACAATTATCCAACTGACTTTATATTTTAACCATCATCAATAGTTTCGAACTGGTTATTGGTATCGGATTGATATCTAAACCGTTAAAACTGATGTAAACACAGTTGATAACCCCTCAATCTAATGGTATTACGATGTAATTATGGAAGTATTAACAAGGGTATTTAACAATACTGAAAGTCTAAGTGACTGAAATCAAAATACGAAGTCTAACCGCTATTTTGATTTACATATTCAAAATCTGAGATTTCACAATATTAATTAACAACGAGATTTTTTATGATCACGCTAAGCAACCTATCATGTGTTTTTCAAACAGAGCAGGTGGAAACCACTGCTATCGATTCACTTAATCTTAAAATAAACAAAGGTGAATTTGTAGGTATTATGGGTCCATCTGGTAGTGGGAAATCAACGCTCCTGACTGTTTTGGGTATGTTGGACTCGCCGCAGTCCGGTGCTTATTTTTTTGAAGACCAGGATATCGCCAATTACAGTGAGCAACAGCTGGGCGAACTTCGAAAACAATCCATTGGTTTTGTTTTCCAGAGTTTTAATTTGGTTGACAGCTTGACGGTTTATGAAAATGTTGAGTTGCCACTGTTGTATTTGAAAGTGTCCAAATCAGAAAGAGCTGAACGTGTTAACACGATTTTGGAACGCTTTGGTTTGCAACATCGAGCCAATCATGCCCCACAACAACTGTCTGGCGGACAGCAACAAAGGGTTGCAGTTGCCAGAGCAATCATTATTCAACCCAAATTACTGTTGGCGGATGAACCAACGGGGAATTTGGATTCTAAAAGCGGTAAAGATGTTATGGACATGTTGACCCAGCTCAATAAAGAAGGGACAACGGTGATCATGGTGACTCACTCCGAAACGCAAATTCAATATTGTGATCGCGTGGTCCGTTTATTTGATGGCAAATTGGTTTCTGATGATGCTGTTGTAGATGTAAAACCGGTTAAAACAGCAGAGGCATAATATGTATACTCTTAGTTTAATCAATAATTACATCAAAAGTGGTGTAAGAGCATTAACCCGTCATAAAATGTTTCTGGCACTTAATTTCATCAGTTTGTCGATTGGCATGGCTGCAACCATATTGGTCGGCGCTTATGCTCTGCATGAAATTTCGTATGACCGAGACCAGCCCAATGCTGAACGCACATACCGGATAATAGATCATGATGTCAAATCAGGGCGAAGTTATTCATTAAGCAGTCCTCGGGCTTTCCAACAATACAATAAGATCTCTGGTGTTGAAGACCATATGGGATTGTTTAAAGCAGATTGGTTGATTGAAAGAAATATAGAAATTGACGGTACTGATTTCAAGCTGGGCGATGTTTATGCCGGCACTGAAAATATGTTGGATTTTATTAACATTGATGTAATACAAGGTGATCTTGCGCCCGCTTTGAGTCAACCAGATAAAATCGCGCTGTCCAGAGCTGAGGCCATTCGTTTTTTCGGTAGCGTAGATGTTGTCGATCAAAAACTGCTGGGCAGAAAGAAGACCTGGACTGTTGCTGCCGTTTACGAAAACCTGCCGACAAATTCCCATGTACACATGAAGGCCATTATCTCTGGTAAACCTTTCTTGCCATACATGGGTAAGTTGGCTTATGCCTACCTGCGCTTGTCGGAAAATGTTGATGTTGAATCTGTATCCAAATCAGTTACACAGATCATGGCTGATATTTGGCAGTCATCAATGGATGTTTCAGGTACTGTTTATAAACTGCAACCGCTGCTCGATATTCATCTGGATCCCAATCTTAAAGAAGAGATGAAAATTGGCGGCGCACATTTAGTCGTAAACCTTGCCATCGTTTTAAGTTTGTTGTTGGTTTTCATTGCCAGCTTCAGCTCTATTAATATGAGCGTGGCAAGGGCTGGAGAAAGGGCGACAGAAGTCGGCATACGCAAAACATTAGGGGCGACCAAATCTCAATTGATTAGCCAGTTTTTGTTTGAATCGGTATTGCTCTATATTGTGTCCGGGATAATAGCCTGCGTCATTGCCTTTTTCTTCCTGGCAGATTTCAACCTGTTGGTTGGCCGTCAGCTGGTATTGGAGTATTGGAGTTGGGTCGGCGTTGCCATTATTCTATTCGTTGTGTTGCTCGGCTTGGTTTCTGGTTTGTACCCGGCTGTTTTTATCTCCTCTTTCAAAACCAAACGCGTATTGAGTGGGGATTTAAGCCGCGGTAAAACATCAATCATCTTAAGAAAAGTGGTGCTGGTATTACAATCCTCAATTTCTATTGGTTTTGTTGTTGCGTCACTAAGCTTTTATCAACAGTTAAACTTCCTTCAGGATTTATCGACCAATTATGAGCGGGTAAACCGATTGCAAATCAGCAGCATTTTGACGGGTAAAGTGTTTTATCACGAGCATTTTGACGAAACACTGGATCAGGTCGCGCTTGAAAAATTGCAGAGGGAACAAAGCCGATCGTTAACCAGAGCGGTGGAAAACCTCGATGGTGTGGTGTCTTCAACGGCTACAGATTTCGATTTTACCCGTAGCTTGAATGCCGGTGTTCGCAATGTCACCATTCAAGGTGTTGAGACATTTGCCCAATCCTTTGGTTATGGTGGTGTTGGTTATGATGCCGCAAAAGTGCTGGGGCTGAAACTGGTCGCCGGTAGAGATTTTAATCAGCAGTCTGATTGGCATAACCGGGAAAAAAAGACGGTTTCAATATTTATTCCTGAATCCATGGTACTTTTGGCAGGTTTCGACAATGCTGACGATGCAATTGGCAAAACAGCACACTTTGCAGCGGGACCGTTTAAAAAGATAAACGCAATCATTGTGGGTGTATTTAAAGACATCAAGTTGAGTTCGGTCAAAGACGTCAGTTATCCAATGATTTTTGGCTGTGGCCTTTCTTGGACCCAGTCGTCTTCGATGGTCTTTGAAGTTGAGCAGGATACCGCGAATGTACGCGACCAGATCAAAACACTGATGCAGGACAAGTTGCAAATGTACCCGTTGGAAGTCGAATCTTTGGAAAGTAATTATGAGCTGATTTATCAAGATGACAGTAATTTGTCGAAGTTGATTTTGACTTTTTCTGCGCTGATTGTCTGCTTGACCACCATTGGTTTGTTTGGTTTGTGTGCATTTACCGCCGTACGTCGCAGCAAGGAAATTGCGATACGCAAGGTGCTTGGCGCATCTAAACTTAGCCTGGTGGTGTTATTGGCCAAAGAACAGATATTCATTAACATCATTGGCATGCTGTTGATATCTCCAGCGGCTTACCTTTTAATCAATCGTTGGTTATCCGGCTTTAATGACAGGATTGAACAATCCATTGTGATTTATTTGCTGGCAGGCGTGATCATTACCTGCATCACGGCTGCAACGATTGCGGTGATTGTTAATCGGGTAATGAAATTGAAACCGAGTCGCGTTCTGAGGGATAGTTGATTTTTATTGACATGTAGATATATATTGAAGGGCACTTGGTGCCCTTCTGGTATTATGGCTGTGTCGTACCAAAATCCGCATTGTGTTTGGTCACTTCATACAAGGTACCCTGTTTAACACAATAGTACAAAACGGAGTTTAAAAACAAAAACCATGAAAACACAATCTTTGCTGAACAATTCTTTACTGACCAACAGTGTTGAACATATACTGTTTTACCGGTTCCTTTTACTGCTAGCATCTGCTTTTTTGTCACTGAAGCCCCAATACAAAGCTGATGCGCCCACCGTTATTTCTGAACAAGACAGCAACAACATCGTTGACTTACTGTTGTTAAAAACCGCTTGCTGGATGAATTCAATATTGGCAATCAACATGCTGGCAGCAATGCTTGGATCGTTTCAGGCAAATACACCGAAAATGGCAAGCTCAACTCGGCAAAACCGATGGTAAACAATGAATCTACCAATAAAATAGTGACGTTGGGTGATTAGTCAGTTTAGAACCGTATTTTAGGGGTTTTATAGTACGCCAAACCTCAGATTTAGTTTAATTTATGGAGTGAAGTTGAAAAACTTCAGGAGATTTTATGACGTATAAAAACGAAGTGTTTGATTTATCGATTGCTCAACAGGCTATTTTACTCAATCAAATGCGTTATGCGAGTTCTCCTTTGTATAACATTGGTGGTTATATCCAATGTACAGGAATAGATGTCAAGAAGATCACCGAAGCACATCAAATGGTTGTCAGGCAACATGATGCATTTGGTATTCGCATTGGCAACGACAATGGTAAGAACTGGCAATATATCAGCGCAGAACGCGATATTGAGTTGCCAATTGTTGACTTCAGCAGTGCTGATAATCCCATCGAAACGGCTTCAACATGGCTTAAGACGCTGTTTGATGATCCGGTTGATTATAAAGAATGTCAACTGTGTCGAAGCTGGTTGGTCAAACTCAACGGTGACCGCTATTGGTATGTGGGCATTGGTCACCATTTGGCTGTTGACGGCTGGGGTTTTTTTAATTGGGCCAAAAAACTGGCGGATATCTATAATCATGCAGCCACTGATACCCCAACGGATTCAATCGCAAATATCGATGGTTTAAGCTGGCAGTCCATCACCGGTAAAGACCAGGATTACCTCAACAGCAAACGCTGCCAGGCGGACAAAACCTATTGGCAAAATCATTGCCAATCAATCGATAGACTTGACCTGCGTGTCAATTACCCGCAACAAGTAGCCAAACTTAAAACCCAAATGAGTCGCAGGCATGTCGTGGATATTTCGCGAGATTCTTTTACCGACATTCAAGCGTTTGCCGACAGTGTCAAGGTCGGTGTGCCACAAGTCTTTTTGGCCGTGCTGGCTACCTATTTTTGCACCGCTTATAACAAATCCAATGTGTGTTTTGGTATTCCTGTTCACAACAGACGTAACAAACAAGAGAAAGATTTTGTTGGTGTATTCAGCGCCATGAGCCCTTTGGTGATCGAGGTCAATCAACAGGCCAGTTTTGCCGAATTGGTTAAAAACATCAAAAAATCGCAAAGTTCAAATTACCGTCATCAACGCTATCCATTAAGTCATATGGTACAGGACAGTGCTTTATCCGGTGTTGATAATGCACTGTATGAAGTGATGTTCAATTACTTGAAACTGGACTATCAGGATTTGGCCTTTGGTGGTGAAAATGCCAGAGTTATCTTTGGTACCAATGATCATCAGCAAATGCCGCTAAACATCAATATCTTTGATGGTGACAGCAGTACCATTGAAATGCATCTGGAATATAACCAGAGCTACTTTTCGCAAGCCGAAATTGAGCTGTTGGCATCGAGAATTTTGGCGCTGCTGGCGCTTGCTGGTGAAAATTCAACGCTGCCTTTGGCAAAACTCAATCTACTGCCTGATGCCGAGAGAAACCTGCTGGTTGAACAATACAATGCGACACAAGCCGATTTTCCTGATCACGCCTGTGTCCATGAAGTCTTCGAAGCGCAGGTTGAACATGCCCCTCAAGCCATTGCGGTGGTATTTGAGGAAGCGCAGCTAAGTTATGGTGAGCTTAATCGCCGGGCCAATCAGTTGGCGCATTACCTGATCAAAACCCAACAGGTCACACCGGATTCTCTGGTGGGTATTTGCCTTGAGCGTTCACTGGATATGGTGACGGCGATATTGGCGGTATTAAAAGCGGGCGGCGCTTATGTGCCGATGGACCCGGATTATCCCGCTGCGCGTTTGGCTTATATGCTCGAAGATGCACAGCTCGAGACGGTCATCACCGATTCGTCAGTGTTGGCGCGAACGCCCATTATTGATGAGCAGGCGTTGTGTATAGATGCCGCTGCTTATGTGGATGATTTGCCAACGTTGCCCCAACACAATCCGCAGGCACAATCCTGGGGATTAAAGTCGAGTCATCTGGCGTATGTCATTTATACCTCAGGCTCAACAGGCCAGCCCAAAGGGGTCATGGTTGAGCATCGCAGTGCGGTGAACTTTCTGTTCAGCATGAGTATCGAACCTGGTATTGAAAAAACCGACTGTCTGTTGGCCGTGACGTCAACCTCCTTCGATATTCATATATTGGAGTTGCTTTTGCCCCTGATTGCCGGTTGTAAAATGGTGGTTGCGGCAAAAAAAACCACCATGAACCCGGCACAATTGAGCGAATTAATCGACACCCACGCCATTTCAATGATGCAGGCAACCCCGGCGACCTGGAAAATGTTGCTTGATGCCAAGTGGCAGCCACAACGTGCCATCAAAGTCCTTTGTGGCGGCGAAGCCTTGAGTCAATCGTTGGGCAGCGCCTTACTGGCCAATGAGCACATTGAACTGTGGAATATGTATGGGC
>JABSOG010000217.1 GCA_013216025.1 Algicola sp.
AACCTCAGCCCTAAACTTAAAACGGGCCAACTCCAATAATTGCTCAACCATGCGCAGTAACCGATAGGTATTACTTTGGGCCGAGTTAATCAGCGCCAGTTCTTCGGTGGTCGAATTGCGTTGTTTAAAATACTTTACGGTTCGTAAGATCAGGCTGAGCGGCGTTCTGAATTCATGAGAAATATGGGTAAACAAACGCTCTTTTTGCTCCAGTAACTCGGCAATGGGGGCCGTACGCAACTTCACTTCGTTTTCTAGATGCGCCGCTTCTTGTTTGATGACATTTGTTCGCCACTGCACCAGTCCATAAACAGCGCCGACCACCAAGACTACATAAAGCACATACGCCCACCACGTTAGCCACCACGGCGGATTGATAATCACCTTTAATACCGCCCCCTTTGGGTCCCACAACAAATCTTTGTTACTGCCTTTAACCCTAAAAATGTACTCTCCCGGCCACAGATTAGAGTAACTGGCAAAACGCCGTTTAGCACCAGTGCTTTGCCACTCGTCCTGCCATCCTTCAAGACGGTATTGATATTGGTTGCGTTTAGGGTCGAGAAAATCCAATGCCGCAAACTCAAAATCCAATTGCGCAAACGGATAATCAATGGTCACAGTGGTTGCGGCATAAACCGGTTTATCAAGGCGCTCGCTGTTATAGCTAATATCTTTGCCATTTAGCCGCGCTTTGGTGATCAGGGTTGTAGGCGGCGTTTGGTTTTTTTGCAGATTATCTGGATGAAAATAAATCGCGCCTAAACCGCCAAAATACATCTCTCCGCTACGGGCATCCTTAGATGCTGCGCCCAAAGAAAAGTTGCCGTCGATTGGCACACCATCGGCTGTATCGTACACCTCAACGGCAAAGCTATTGATATTGAACTTGAAAATCCCCTTTGCCGAGGTTATCCATAAGTTGTCAAAATCATCAACCAACAGGTTAAACAGGGTATCTGAAGGCAATCCATCTTTTTGGGTAAAATGGCGAAAAATCTGGGTTTGCGAGTCAAACTGCTCCAACCCGTGCCAGGTCGTTAGCCAAATCTTGCCATTGGCATCTTCATATATCCCTTTGACGGTATTGCTGCTGATACTGTTGGCGTCGTTATTGTCATGAACATAAGAGACAAAAGAATTATCCGCCGGATCATAACGGCTTAGCCCGCCAGAATAGCTGCCAATCCATATCCTTTTTTTACTGTCACGATATAAAGAGATCACCACATTTTGTTCTGAAACATATTCAACGCGATGGTATTGCAGCGTCTTTTTGTCTAGCTTGATAAGACCTGCCGCCTGTGTGCCTATCCACAGGTGATTTTGATCCTCAGCAAATGCGCTGCCCCACAAAAAGTCTTTTTTGTCAGAGAACAACAACTGCATACCCGCATCATTTTTACGCAATAAACCCTTGGTAGATCCCAGCCAATAGGTGCCGTCAGCACTGCGAAAGACTTGCGAAGCTCTAATATTTTGCGGAAATCGCCATAAATGTTGCTGTTCTTCAAGCATTTTAAATGGCACAAATCCTTTACTGGTGCCCAGCAGGCCGACCTCATCGTCAAGGTAAAATGAAACGGCCACAGGATTGCTCGGCCCGTTGCGGTCCCTACCTAGCACCGATTTGAAATGTACGGCATTGGCCGGTATATACAGCACACCATTGTCAGTTGCCAGCCAAATTATGCCCTGATCATCCTGATAGATGGCAAAAATCAAATGACTCTCCAACAAGCGTTGTGCGCTCTGGTCGGTGACCAGTTGATAGAGGCCTTTGTTCATCACCGAAAATATCACCTTTTCGCCCTGATCAACCACAGACTCAACTGCCGAAAAGACCACTTCACTGTTGTTCAACGGATCATTGGCCATACAACCGAGCGACACCAACTGATTCAAGTCAATACAGACCAGTCCATGGCGCATGGTGCTGACCAGCAAAACCCCCTTGTTGATGGTCAAATGATTAACTGGACCTTCAAATACTGGCACACGATGCGCTAACAACGGGTCAGCGCTCATATGACCGTACCACAAACCGTCATAAGTGCCGATCCACAGCCTGTTTTGGTCAATCAGCAATGTCGTAATAATACCGTTTAAGGATGCCGAGGCGCTTTGCGCCAGTGGGACTTTTATTAACTTGTCTTGTTTTGACAGATATTTCCATAGGCCGTTAGTCGAGCCAATCCAGATATCACCGTTGGTGTCTTCAACCAGCTGTTTGACCTGTGCAGTGATGGCAGAGTCTTGTTCATTCAAGAAGTAATTGTCGAAATGATCGCTGCGCCTGATATACAAACTCAACCCTTTTGCCGAACCAATCCACAGTCGACCTGTTGAATCGACCAACAAAGTTTGGATAGAACTGGCGGCCAACGAATGGGGTTTTCCCACCTCATAACGGTAATTGACAAACTCATTGCCGTCATAACGACTCAACCCGTCATTGGTGCCGAACCATAAAAATCCGTATCGGCCTTTGGCCACACTTCTGACGACATTGTCTGACAGTCCGTCAGTCACCGAAAGGGTCGAATAAACCCGGTCGGCCAACGCCCCAAAGGTAAATAAAAGCAAGAACACCGCCAAGATGTTAAAAATACGCATAGCCGGGAACACCCTTTATTTAGTTTAAATTCAAAGGGTTAACCTTTGAACTAAAGTTTTTGTCGTTACTGCGGTACCGTCAGAACCACAAACTTCTCTATGATGCATCTCGTTGCCCATCTCATGGGACAACGATTACATGATTATATTTATTCAGCAACGTTTTTATGGAGAGAATTAATGAAGTATTCTAGGATTTTTACCCTTTCTTTAAGTACCCTACTAATCACTAACGCCATGTCAACTGCCTTCGCTACCGAGTTGGTAACAAACGGCGGATTTGAAAATGTCGTGGTCACCGAGGGCGCCAGTGAAGACATTTTAGCTTCATCTGCGCCATGGCAACTGACCGCAGACAATGACACTTATGCTGTTAACGCAGCCCTCATCAACCCGACGACTACCCAATACGGCTTAGAAGCCAATCACGGCAACATTGCCACCGTTGAAGACGGCAGCATCCAACAAGATTTGGGCGTGCCACTGCTAATGGGCAATACCTACTCTGTTAGCGTAGACATAGGTTATCCCGACGACGGGGGTTTTTACGGCTACAATTTGAACTTTGTAGTTAACGGTACCATCATCCCGTTGTCTTCTGGTGTGACGCCGACCCAAGGTACATTCTCAACAGTGACTGTCGATTTCTCGCCTAACGCCGCACACCAAGCGTTGGTCGACTCAGGTGCCAACATTATTTTGACCATAGGCTCACCAGATGCAGCCGCTGCCAGCCATACCCATGTCGACAACCTGTCTGTCACGGTAAATGCAGCCGTAACAACGCCATTCGCCGACGAACATAACGCCAATACCCAAATAAACGGTGCATTGCGTTTAAGCCCACAAGCAGCAGCCCCCTTAGCTTGTGACAGCGCAGCAGAAGGGTCGATGTATTACGACCAAGGTTTGCAGCAAATGCTGATTTGCAGCGCTTCGGCTTGGAATGAATTCAAGGGAGAACAAGGCATTGTGGGTGATACCGGCGCTGATGGTGCTGCCGGTTCACAAGGTATTCAAGGTGATACTGGGGCTGCCGGAGCTGATGGCGCTACAGGTCTTCAAGGTGATACCGGTACTACCGGTTCACAAGGTATCCAGGGCATTCAAGGTGAAACGGGTGCTGCTGGCGCTGATGGTGCGACAGGTCTTCAAGGCGTGACTGGTGCTCAGGGCATTCAAGGCGTACAAGGTACTCAAGGTATTGCCGGCACCACGCATTGGACTGACGGTGCAACTCAAGTCACCACAGGCATGAACGTAGGTATCGGTACGTCTACACCGAATGCCGCTTTAGAAGTGGTAGGTAACGCCATTGCTGCAACACCAACTCAAGATAACCATGTTGTTATCAAGAGCTACAGTGATACTGGTGATCAGGCGTTACAAACCCAAGTTGATGCCTTAGTGGTGCAAATTAACCAAATGAGAATCGAACTTGACCTCCTAAACGGCGAAGTCTTCCCAGCCATTCCGACAATACCACCAGCGGGTTCACCTGGTGCAGCAATACCTATAGGTTCTGCAATAGCCAGTAGCTTTTACGCTCAACACCCGGTAGCGGCAGTATATGACGGAGTATTTTCAAGCAATGACTTTAATGTTTGGATATCTAGTGCCGTTGATCCAGCACCGACGTTAACACTTAACATGGGATCGTCTAAATTGGTTCGGCACTACCGCCTGTCTAAAGCGTATTGTCACAATTACTACATGCCGGGCACATGGGAAATCTTTGGCAGTAACGACAACACGGTGTGGACCAGCGTCCATAATATTGTTAACGATCAGGCAGCAGAGCTGAATCTTTCCGGTTGTGCAGCCTTCTCGCAATACTACACAATCCAGAATGCTGGTTACTACCAATACTATCAATTCCGCTTTGTCGGCTCAGTAACCAACTCCAACTACACCGGCGTAGGTGTCGGCGAATTAGAATTTTATGAGTAACCTTTAGCGTTATATAACTACAATGACACCGGCCCTATTGCATTGGTGATAGGGCCTTTTTGCATTTATAACGGTGCCGACTTTTCCAAACAATACAAAAGCGCCAAAGTCCCATCAATGTCAATATCAGACTCACCCTGACAGTTCATGCCGAGTTTTTCAGCCAATTTTATCGATGCCAGATTTTGCGGATGAATGACACTGACAACACGTTTCAATCCCAACTCGTTAAAAGCGCAATCTACAGCATGTTGGGCACACTCAATGGCATAACCTTTGCCCCAAAACGCTCTGTTCAGCATCCAGCCTATTTCGATATCCGGCCAGCCATCAGGATAAAACAGACCAACACGACCTACCAAACGGCCAGAAGCCTTTTCTAGCACCGCCCATAACCCAAAACCTCTCAATTGCCAGTGGCCCAAATTCATTGCCATTGAGCGCCAAGCTTCCTCGCGAGTCAACGCCTTACCATTGCCGAGGAATTGCACCACCTCACTGTCCGACAGCATTGCGGCGTACTCTTGCAGATCACGGTCTTCAAATTGTCTGAGAATTAAACGCTCTGTTTCGCCTGTTTTTATGGTCATTATTCCAACCCCAATATCCCCGCCATTTGCTCATTACACATCACCGGCTCAAATTCAGTCAAGGTATATTGTGCCAATTGATTTTCGATCAAAGGATCCCCAGCCAATAACGCCTCGACATCCGCTTTGCTGGTTTGGGTTGAAATAATAATGCCGCCCTGCCTTGGCACCTTGCGGCCACCAAACAATAAGGTGCCGTCTTGATATTTGCCTGTCAGATAATCTCGGTGGGCACCGACCAGCTTATCTATTTCGGTCAAAGGGGCGGTGAATTGCATATTGATTAAGAACATCATTTACTCCTGATTTACGTTTATATTGACGCTTGCTACTTTTTCAGTAGCATACCGCTACATAAAACGTAGCGCAAGTTTTTTTTCTCGGGTATACTCTCAACATTGCAAACAGGCAGAGACATTTATGACATCAACTCCTTTACCCATCGCCCCCTTACCAGGTGAAAAGGTTCGAGGCTCCGAATCAGGTCGGCCTATCATGGCGTTATTCGATCTATTGGGTCGGCGCTGGACGATGCGAATTTTGTGGGAGCTCAACCAAAACCACCGAACCTTTCGAGAGTTGCAGCAGTGTTGTGGAAAAATCTCACCAACCGTGTTGAATCAAAGGCTCAAAGACCTGCGCGAGGCCGCTTTGGTGGTAGCTGTCGATAAACAAGGTTACCAACTGACCGAAACAGGCAAGGCTTTGATGTTACACATAGAACCGATGAGAGAATGGGCCCAAGACTGGGCAGAACAATTAAAATAGAAACAACAGGAAAATAAAATGGCATTAACGCTGATACTGGGCAATAAAAACTACTCTTCGTGGTCGTTGCGACCGTGGATTTTACTCAAGATGCTCGACATTCCGTTTGACGAGATAGTGGTGCCCTTGTATGGCCCCGACAGTAAAGAAAAGCTGTTGCAATATTCCCCAAAAGGCCAAGTGCCGGTATTAAAAGACTTTGATTTGACCGTTTGGGATTCGCTGGCGATTATGGAATATATTGCTGAGAGCTTTCCTGACAAAAAAGCATGGCCACAAGACAAAGCCGACCGTGCCAACGCCCGTTCTATCAGCGCACAAATGCATTCGAGCTTTGATGCAATACGTAATACGCTGCCGATGAACTGCAAAAAACAGATGAAATTCACCGACATAAGTGCGGATTTACAACAAGACATTGATGAAGTTTGCGCCATTTGGCAGCACTGTTTAAGCCAGTCTAACGGTGACTTCCTGTTCGGCGAGTTTTCAATAGCCGATGCTATGTACGCCCCGGTAGTGCTGCGCTTTGACAGCTACGGCATTGAAGTTGGCCAATTGCAACAGGCGTATATAGACACAATGTTAGCCTTGCCTGGGATGCAACAGTGGATTGAAGCTGGCAAGGCCGAAGAATGGGCGATTGAACAAGCAGAGATTTAATCCAAAACGTTGCCAACAAGGCGCAACAAACGAGCAGGCCAATCATGCTGCTCGGTGCGCGCCTCACTACGCTAACATACGATATATTAGGCAACTGCTCGCAAATCGACAACAGCATCAGTATTAATCGTCAAATTATCTAACGACTGCTTCAGGTCGGCGATGATATCGTCGACATTTTCTAATCCAACCGAGATACGAACCAGCGTTTCGCTGATGCCAGCATCAGCCAGTTCTTCTGGCGAATAGGTCGAATGAGTCATTGACGCCGGATGCTGAATTAACGATTCGGCATCACCCAAACTAACCGCAATGCTGAACAACTTCATTTGGTTCAGCAACTTTCGACCGTCAGCCAAGCCACCTTTAAGTTCAAACGAGATAACCCCACCAGCATGACTCATTTGGTTGCCGATAAACTTATTGCCCTGATGAGAAGCCAATCCCGGATAATAAACCTGGGTGACCATGTCTTGCTTTTCTAAAAACTCAGCCACAGTCTGAGCATTACTGCAATGGCGTTCCATGCGCACCGGCAAGGTTTTCAGGCCGCGCAAAATCAACCAAGCATCGTGTGGGCTGATGGTGGCGCCAACATCTTTGAGAATTGTCATTTTAATATTGCCAATCATCTCGCTAGTGCCGCAAATAATGCCTGCAACCACATCGCCGTGGCCGTTGAGATATTTGGTAGCGCTGTGCACTACAATGTCGATGCCGAATTTGCCCGGCTGCTGGATGATTGGGGTTAGAAAAGTATTGTCGACCACCGAAATCAAATCATGACGTTTGGCAAAGTCGCCGATAAATTCAAGGTCAACCACCACCAAATTAGGGTTGATTGGCGTTTCCAGAAAAACCAGTTTGGTGTTGTCTTTTACAGCCGCTTCAACCGCGTCGTGATCGGTCATATCAACAAACGTCACCTCAATGCCAAACTTGGCAAACTGATGATTAATCAAAGCGAAAGAACAACCGTACAAAGCATTTGAAGCAATCAAGTGATCGCCCATTTGCAGGTTGCTCAGCAATGCGCCCGACACCGCCGCCATGCCCGTGGCCGTGGCTGCCGCCGCTTCCATGCCTTCCATTGCTGCTACTCGGTTTTCTAACTGAGCGGTAGTTGGATTGCCCAAGCGGGTATAGATATAGCCAGGTTCTTCGCCTGCAAAACGCGCTGCGCCCTGCTCTGCCTTGTCAAAAATAAAAGTTGATGTTTGGTACAATGGCGTGGCCAGTGAACCAAACTGTTCATCGTTAATGCGTCCTGCGTGTATCGCTTGAGTATCAATGTGCTGTGCTTTGTTAAATACGGTATGGCTAGATGATGCGCTCATGAACTGTCCTCTAATGACTAAACTTTTAATGATGGACAACCTAATACAACAACTATGCCAACTTTTATTATCGTTTGATTTCAATTAGTTAGGTTTAACTCGAGACAAAAAACAACCAACCCGTAATATTTTTATTACGATAAGTAGAAAAATGTTCAACAAACGTGACGTAAAGCCAATATAACAAGGCATTGGCAGGAATGTAATTTTTATATTACACTTGTCATATATTTATTACGAATGCAGCCGAAGCCTTATGCGTATTGACATCCAAGCTGCCGACAGGGTCGGCATCACCCAAGACATTCTGGCGATATTAAGCAATGCCAATTGTGACCTGATCACCACCGAGATGGTTCAAGGACATGTTTTTGTTAACATGAACACTGGCCCATTGAGCTTTGGTCAAATCAAGGGGCGACTGTTTGAATTGATTGACGTGACCAAAGTGCTCGAAATCGACTTGTTACCCGCCGAACAAAAACAAAAACACCTGAACGTGCTGATGCAGCGCCTGCCAGATCCAACCTTTGATATCGACAGCAATGGTAAAATACTGCTGGCCACCGCTTCTGCGGCCAAAATCTGTCAACAAAACATTGAAGATTTAGAGGGTAAAAACCTCGCAGATTTTATTGCCGAACCGTTAAGTATATTGCTTGGCAAAGAGCTTTCGACAGTGGAGGTCAATGTACTGCGCCAACCCTTTCAGGCCGAAATAACGCCGGTGACCAACCACGAAAAATTGACTGGTGCCATTTTGGTTTTACGCAGCCCGCAACGACTTGGCCAGCAACTGTCGGCACTGCAAAAAAGCAACGATACCGACATCAATAATATTATTGGACAATCCGCAGCCATCAAGGCCGTGATGGCCAAAACCCTGCGCTTTGGCAAGCTCGATTTACCGGTGTTAATCTGCGGAGAAACAGGTACCGGCAAAGAGTTGCTAGCCCAAGCATTGCATCAACAAGGCTTTGATTCTGACGCGCCATTTTTGGCCATCAACTGCGCCACGCTTGCTGAAAACCTGCTCGAAAGTGAACTGTTTGGTTATGCCCCCGGTGCCTTTACGGGAGCTCACCGCGGCGGCAAACCGGGGTTATTTGAACTGGCGGCGGGCGGCAGTGTTTTCTTGGATGAAATAGGCGAAATGTCGACTTACCTGCAAGCCAAATTACTGCGATTTTTGCAAGACTTCACCTTTCGCCGAGTCGGTGGCACCAAAGAACTAAAAATAAAAGTACGGGTGATCAGCGCCACCCACCGCAACTTAGAGACCCTGGCGTCTCAAGGCAAATTCCGCGAAGATTTGTTTTACCGTCTTAACGTGTTGAATCTAGAGATCCCCGCACTGCGCGAAAGGGCCGAAGACATCCCCTTGCTGGTCGAACATTTTGTCGCCCGCGCCGCCACCCAAATCGACCTACCCCAACCCAAGGTAACCAAACAAGCAATGCAGTTACTCAGCCAGTACAGCTGGCCGGGTAATATTCGACAGCTGGAGAATTTATTGTTTCGTTCCCTTGCGCTATTAGATGGTGATACGCTGGATGTAGACAATATTCAATTGCCCCGCCCCAGTGAAAGAACAAGCGAAAGTGGCGGTGGAAGCGCAACAACAGATGAACAGCAAAGCTGGCAAAGCGCCCAATCGGTTTTTGAAAAAGAGCTGTTGACTCGCATGTATCCGTTGTATCCGTCGACCCGAAAGTTGGCCAAACAGTTGGGGGTTTCTCATAATAAAATTGCGATGAAATTGAAGCAGCATGGGATTGGGGATTCGTAGGGGTAGGGGTAGGCCCGTGTGCCTTGCATTACCTTAGCGCTACGCGCAGTGCTTCGCACAAAAAAAGCGATCCACACGGAGTGGGACACAGAGTCACGGTGGCCACAGAGGAAAGATAAAAGCAAAAAAACAATAAAACAATAAAACAAAAAGAACGGCAATAATGACATCAGCCGCGAACCAAGAGAGCTACACCTTTTGATCTTTTCCTTCTTTTGCTCTTCTTCGTGGCCACCGTGACTCAGTGTCCCCCTCCGTGTGGATCGCTTTTCCCGGCGTAGCCGGGCCCAAACCGCCAATAAACGCACTAACAACTTGCCTACCCAAAAACCTGACCAACTAGACAAATTTATATATAAAGTTGATTTTTTAAGCCGAATGCATAACAAACGCACATTATATGCAAAAAAAATGTAACATAAATGTTTATTAACTACTTGCAGGCCCCAAAATACCGTGCTAGATTGTAGATAACTGGTCAGAGGTCACACATCCGAGGTCAGCGGAGAATGAAAAATACGGACTGTTAATCGACATAATAAAAATGCAAGTTGAACACCAAAAATAACAAAGAGTGTTCACGTCTAACAGGAATAACAAAATTGAAAAACCAAGCCATTAAAAATCTAATCACTCGTGGTATCACTGCAACTTTTGTTGCTGCCGCCGCACTAAGTTCAATCAACCTGCAAGCCGCCGACTTCAAACACGTTGCCGTTGCCCCGCAAAACATCGATGATCAAAAGATGATCAGCGCTGACGAAAAAGGATTGTTCAGCCATTCAACCATGCTGCCAATCTATGCCAACTCGGCATCGGTCGCAGGTATCAACAGTCAAACGTTCGAGCAAAAACTTTATCTTGATGGCACCAGCAACAGCCCCATCGTATTGATGACGCCAGATGCCGATAACTGGTTTATGAGCGTGTCAAACCCACAAGGTCAAATGGTTTATGACGAGTTGGCCAGCGCTTCTAAAGCTTTGGTTGCCAGCGACATTAAAGTGGGCCCACAAACGTTTAAAGGCAAGCAGCTTTCAATCAAAAACCCGGTAAAAGGCCAGTGGACAGTTAAATTGACCCACAAAGGCAATACGGCTTCTTTGGTTGCTAAGCCAAGCAAATCTGGCAAAGACATTGCCGCTTACTTGTTGCATAAAGGCGACAGCGAATTCCAGTTGTACTCTTACTTAGACAACAACTTCACCACGGTGAACAACGACATTAACATGGTCGCTTACATGGTCGACTCTACTTTGGGC
>JABSOG010000218.1 GCA_013216025.1 Algicola sp.
GCCAACTGACCGACTTGGGAATTATAGCTTTTATAAGCATAATCAAATCCTTCGACAACACTGTCATAAATAGCAAATGCACCAGCGTTTGAACCGAGATTCGACGCAGTCAAGTTGATTGTCAGCTCTTCTAAACCGTTATCAACCACTGTATTACTTTGCATGTAATACGCAGAATGCAACACATCATCTCTTACCCGGCCAATAGCACTGTTGGTACCAGAGTAAACCCCTTCAACACCTTCGGTGAACACCTGAATATAAATATCGGCACCAGATTCATCATCATCTTTGTTGTTGATGTTGATTTCATATTCACCCTTGTCATTCGTGGTGGTCTGTACCAATGCATCATGAGGTTCGTTATCGTTAGCCACAATGATTCGCGCATAACGTACCGGTTTTTCAAATCCTTCAAGGTCAGTAAACTTGATAACACCTTTCACTTTTGTGACAACAGGCACCGTGAAAGCAATAAAATCGGCTTTTACCGGTTCATTCTCTACCGTTTCGGTCGATGCCAACAGCGTGGTTTTGGCGTTATTCCAAACTTCTACACTAAAATCAATCCCGGTATTGCCACCGATTTGACCCGCGAAGAACTCGTCGTTCATATTAAAGATCACAAAGTCGTCAGCAGTGCCAGAAACATCTAAAGCACCGGTTGACCACCAAGACTGGCCAGTCGTTTCAGAGAGTATTTTGATGAAAACCTGATAAGTAGCGGCAGTGTTGTTTTCGTCGACATCAACGCCAAAGCGGTAAGTGAAAGTTTCATGATAACCATCGTTGTCAGCATCATCAACACCTTGGAAAAAATCTATTTTGGCGTTAACACTAAATTCAGCGATACTATCCACTTTGATAGGACCGTCGGCCACGGTGTAGTCAACAGCCAACCGGGTTTCCTTGGTCGAATCCCACAATTCTACCGTAAACTCAAGATCAGTATTACCATCAATCCAGCCGGTGAAGCTGGTTTCGTCGAAGTTGGCGTAAAAATAGTTATCATCGGTGCCAACAATATTAATCAGCTCTCCAGACCACCATTCTTGGCCCGTATTTTCACTGATAAACCTGGCGTAAACTTCGTGGCCAAAGCCGGTCGCGGTTTCGTCGCCGTCTATACCGATTCTAAAACTGAAGGTTTCATAATAACCATCATTGTCTACATCTGTGCCGCCGACAAAGTTTTCATATTTGCCGTAGACCTCAAATGCGGGATCAACCGAGGTAAACTGTACCTTGGTAAAGTAATATTCAGTGGTACTGAAATCATCTTCATAACCATACCGACGGACATAATACCAACCGGCGGTGGTGATTTCGTAGATTATCTGTTCATCGACACCAAGCTCGTTGGTTGATATGGCCAAAATACCGGTGGGGGCAGTGGCGTCATACAGTTCCATGTCGTAATCCCGAGTGTCGGGCAAATCCATATCAATGATGAGGGTGCCAGGACCTGGCAGATAAAATTTAGCCCAATCATCGTCATCAGGTGCGTCGATGGTGGCTTTGTAGGTCAGACCTATGGTGAGTTTCGAAGCATCGGCGGGGGTATTGTCGGCCAATGCGCTGGAGATACTGACTAAAAAGCACAGTATCAGGCAAGTAGTTTTTTTGAACATCATGCGAAGACCCTTAATACGTTAAATTTCATCTTCGTGTGTTTCTAACACGGCGTTTTCTTTATCCATCTTTTGGGCGGCATTGCGTTTTTCAAGTTTACGCGGATCCGCCTCTTCGCTCCCTCCTCTGGTGAGTACCAGAATTTGTACAGGGGCTTTTTGGGTTGCTTTTAGCTGCAATGATTTTTGCGCATCGCTTGGTTGTGCCTGTATCGTATTGATTTGTGTTGATTCAATGCGGTTAATCGCGTTCAACGATTGATACAGATTGGGGGCATCCACTCTAAGCGAAGCCGTTTCATTGGACAGTTTTAGTTTTTGCCGTGCATCAAGTCGGGCTTTCAACTGAAGTCGTTCGATATGAGAAAAAGAGATGTTTGAAGCCAATACCTGGGTTGTCTTTACATCTATATACAAATTGGTGCCAGTTCGCGTTGCATTTTTAATCTTGTTACCACCTTGTACAGTAAATACAGCGTGCAATTTGTATTTGCCTGGTGCCAGCGGGGGAAGCTGGTAATCGGTAGATTGGTTAAAACCGGCATTACCTTTGCCGGAAAACAAAATAACGGGCATTTGGGCTTTTTCGCCCTGCTTTGTCAGCACCAATGTCGCCGAGCCTTCGCTGAATTTGTGCAGCGAATACAGCTTGCTGGTGACACTCAGCGATTGTCCGGATTGGGCTTGATTTAATTGCAGGGTTATCTTGTGAGGGAGTTGTGCTTTATTTGCCAGCGCGGGGAAAGCGCAGACAAAACTGATGGTACAAAGAAAAATGAACAGCGTAGATCTCATTTTTTGACTCCTATTTAAACAATATTTTTCATCATATGACATAGTTGAAATGCATCCATGCAAGTTTAGTAGAATACGCCCTTAATAAGGCACGTTCAACAATAATATTACACCCAAGTAAAAATGTATCGGGTTGTATCATTAAATTTAGTTTACCGAAAGAGTATCGGCAGATAATCTGTTTTCTCCAGCTTTTTTCGCAAAAATATTGAAATATATTGCAGTTGGCTATTTTTACACCGCTTTTGCTGACTTGATTCACGGTGTCAATGCGCTATGATGCTGCCAATTTATTTGCGATGAGATTTTTACATGATGGAAATTCAGCTGGCCTACACCTTTAATACAGATCAAGTGGCCAACCGTTTTTTAAACGAGGTTCGTTCTGGCACGGTTGCAGGCGTCAGTGCGCGGCTATACAGTGACAGTAAAACGGTGAAATTAAGTTATAAAGTATTGCAAGATGGTGGGAACTTTGATGGCCGTACCGCAGCACTTGACGATATGGCCGTTCATTATGAAGGCACAGAAGTACCGGTGTAATTTCGGGTATAGAGCTAAAATCAGGCGTATTTCAGTTGTTTGATTTCGCTATTGTTGAATATTCTGTCGTTCATCACTTTGATAATGTCAAATTGATTCAGTTCTTTGCTTTGCGTCAACAACAGCGACTCATCGAGCAACATGCAAACCGAAGCACAATCGCTTCGCTCTACCACCAAAAATCGACCATATCCATGTTCAGTATATAAAAGGCAAATCGTTTGACATTGTTGCGGCTGCGAATTTAAGTGAATATCCATTTGATTGGTCTTGAAAAACCAGCTTTTTGGCATGGTGGGTTTGTAATAACGCTGTGCTGCGGTGGCATTTAAGGCAATCTGCACCACTTCTGGTGTGCTCCAGTAACTCATTTTCTGCAATTCGCTACTGATATTTTGATAGTAATCGGCATCATCGAGGTTAAACGAGGTATCGTTGAAGATTTCGTTGGTCAGATGTTTTTGTTTGTAGGCGGTGGCAAAAGCCATTGACGAGTCAATATCCAATAACAATTGGTTGTCAGTTTGGTTAAACTGCCACTGCCACTGATTGCTGGGTTGTAACATGAGTTTCACTTGTTTTTATTGTACTGCAGAGAATTATAATGACTAATCCTCACGGACGGTTGTTATTTCTTGTAACGTTTTGAACTCAATAACAACCGATCAATTTCCGATCGTCATAAGCCAGAAACGATCTTTTTAATCAGGCCGGGTCCTTGGTAAATAAACCCGGTGTAAATCTGTACCAACGAAGCTCCTGCGGCCAGTTTATCTTTGGCCGACTGCGCTGAATCAATGCCGCCAACGCCGATGATTGGCAATTTTCCGCTGAGAACTTCACTAAGCTTTTCAATCACTTCGAGACTTGGCTTTTGTACTGGTCGCCCACTAAGGCCCCCTGCTTCACCAGCGTGCTTGAGCCCTTCAACGACAGTTCTGTCGAGCGTAGTGTTACAAGCGATAACACCTTCAATCTGGTTTTTGATGAGGCTGCCAGCAATTTTTTTGATCTCAATCAGATCTAAATCCGGCGCTATTTTAACTAACAAAGGGACTCTTTTGTGATATTTAGCGCCCAAATCCTGTTGTTCTGACTTCAAACTACCGAGTAAGTCGTCTAATGCATCACCGTATTGCAACTCGCGCAGACCAGGGGTGTTAGGAGAGGAAATGTTAACCGTTATATAGGTCGCATGGCGATATACTTTGCGCATACATTCGATGTAATCATCTTTGCCACGTTCATTTGGCGTGTCTTTGTTCTTGCCGATGTTGATGCCTAGTATGCCGTCAAAGCGGGCGCGTTTGACATTTTCAACTAGTTTATCGACCCCATGGTTGTTAAAACCCATGCGATTGATGATGCCGTTGGCTTCGGGCAACCTGAACAGTCTGGGCTTGGGGTTGCCAACCTGTGGTTTGGGGGTCACTGTGCCAACTTCGATAAATCCAAATCCCATCGCCGCAAAGGCATCAATACATGCGCCATTTTTGTCGAGCCCAGCTGCCAGACCAACGGCATTGGGAAAGGTCAGGCCGAAGACTTCAACCGGTTTGAGTAGCTGTTTTTGCCGCCATAACATGTCTACTGGGGTATTAGAGAAGCGACTGAGATTATTAATGGTTAAATCATGAGTCAGTTCTGCATCGAGTTTAAACATGACGTTTCGGATCAAGCTATACATGGGCTGTTTTTCGTTCCTTTTTCGTTACAAAGGCAGACTAATTTTTTATTGCCGGGTATTCTAAATTAATCTAGTGCGCAACGCCATTGGTGCACGTAAAAAAAGCTTACAAATTTTGAAGTTGATATCCGGCAATTACACTGCTATGTTTTTTTGACCCAATCAAAAACAGTTAAAAACAGCAACATTAGGAGTTTTACAATGACACAATTTGTGATCAGTTATATCGGCGGCGACAAACCCGCCACACCGGAAGCAGGCATGGCACATATGGCCAAATACAAGGCTTGGCTTGCAGATTTAGGCGATTCGGCGGTCAGCCCTGCCAATCCCTTTGGCAATACCCACACTGTAAGCCCCGATGGCAGCGTGTCCAAGGGCAGTTCGACCTCGATGTCGGGTTATACTATTATTGACGTTGAAACGATTGAGCAGGCGATAGAGGCTGCTAAAGGCTGTCCTTTCTTGGATGTCGGTGGGACTTTGGAAGTTTCGCAACTTATGCAGATGCCTGGTTGATAAGCGCTGTGCGCTTTGAGGCGGCCTACGGCCTTTAAAGTCAAGGGATCTCAACACGGAGTCACGGAGGCACGGAGAAAGAAAGAGGAAAAGACTAAACCACAAACATTATTTGTTTATATTGTAGGTCTTACTGCTTTTTGTTTTCCTCTTTCTTTCCTCCGCTTCTCCGTGCCTCCGTGTTGAGGCTTTTGACTTTGCTCTTAAACAAAAAACCCGGCATCAGCCGGGTTTTTTCATTAAGTGGCAAAGCCAAAAAGCCTAGTGCGACGGGTCGCAATTATGGCTAAGCAGCATCAACTCTCGCAATGCCACTGAGAACTTGGCGAATTCGTGATTCTGCGAAGTCTTGAACTCGGCGAGTATATGACGCCAGCGTTCGAGAATAGCGTCGTGGTCTAAGATCCAATTTGACACGATATCTGACGCACAGGCGTCTTTGCTACCCTCTATATTGCAAGAGCGTATCACCACAGATGCGATTGAACGCTGTTGCCAGTCAAGCTCTTCACGATACGAGGCCCTTGCCAATGCCTGCCAGTGGTTGCCCACCGGTTGATTGGTAATCTGGTCAAGGAACCAGTGCAAATCAAGTTTGGCACCCAGGTTAAAGTAAATCGCTGAAATGTGGGAGATGTTATTGCCGTCATGTTCGGCAATCTGGGCAATATCCAGTGCTGAGTAGATAGTGCTCAGCAAACTGATGCGTTTGGCAATTTCATCCGGCACTCCTTCGCGTGAGAAACCCAGCTCACTGGATAATAGTTGCTGTTTCTCGGTTTCAACCAGATAATCTTCGATGTTGGCCGACAGATCCTCGAAGCTAGGACGGTAATAAGCGATGGTTTGCTCGATGTCCAAAGACTTGTCTCTGTGACGCAAGAACCAACGGGTGGCACGGCGAACCGTACGGCGCAGCTGAAACAACATTTCGGTTTGCACGATGGCGGGTATCTTATTATCGAGAGCTTCTATCTTCGACCAATACAATGGCATTTCGAACACTTCGCGAGACATCACGTAACTGGTGGCAATTTCACCGACCGAGGCTCCGGTCTCTTCTAGCATCCGATGGACAAAGTTCAGGCCCATGTCGTTGATGATATCGTTGGCCAGTTTGGTGGCGATGATCTCGGCGCGCAGTGGATGTCCGTCCATTTGTTTGCTGAAACGTTCCCCCAATACTTTAGGGAACGAATTGACCAACAAGCTATTGAAATAATTATTCTCGGTGATCTCCGGAATCAGCAACCATTCTTTAAGGACCATCTTGCCATAAGAAACCAACACTGAAATTTCGGGTCGAGTCAGTCCCTTACCCGATGCACGGCGATCGGATAATTCTTCATCTGAGGGCAAGAATTCTAATTCACGGTTGAGGCTGCCATCTTTTTCTAATGCATGAATAAAGCGCAAATGTTCTTTAAGATGCGATGTGGCATGTGAATGAGTGATGGTGATTGACTGGGTTTGACGATAGCAATCGACCAACACAAGCTCAGACACTTCATCGGTCATCTCAAACAACAACTGGTCACGCTGCTTACGGGTCAATTCACCGTCAACCACCAAGGTGTTAAGCAAAATCTTAATGTTAACTTCGTTATCCGAGCAATCCACACCACCAACGTTATCAACAAAGTCGGTATTGATGCGGCCACCGTTGGCAGCAAACTCTACCCGGCCCAGCTGGGTCAAACCAAGGTTACCGCCTTCACCAAAGATCTTGGCGTTGAGTTCTTCGCCATTAATGCGCAGTGAATCGTTGGCTCTGTCGCCGACTTCGGCGTGGGTTTCCATTTTACCCTTAACATACGTACCGATACCGCCGTTCCAAATCAAATCGACTTTCATCCGCAACAAGGCACCAATCAATTCGTTAGGGGCCATGGTCGATTTGGTGGTATCGAGCATCTTTTGGATCTCGGGAGTCAAGTCTATCGACTTGGCACTTCGGGCAAAAATCCCACCCCCTTTTGAGATCAGTTCTTTACTGTAATCTTCCCAAGACGAACGCGGCATCACAAACAAGCGCTGTCGTTCGACAAAGCTCTTGGCGGCATCCGGGGTTGGGTCGATGAAAATGTGCATGTGGTTAAACGCAACCACTAACTGGGTGTGCTCAGACAATAACATGCCGTTGCCAAATACGTCCCCAGCCATATCGCCAATGGCTAAACAGGTAAAATCAGTACTCTGGCAATCGATGCCCAGCTCGCGGAAGTGGCGTTTCACCGATTCCCACGCACCTTTGGCGGTAATACCCATTTTCTTATGGTCATAACCTACGCTGCCACCGGAGGCAAACGCATCGCCTAACCAAAAGTTGTACTCCTCAGCAATACCGTTAGCCATATCTGAGAAGGTTGCAGTGCCTTTATCGGCTGCAACAACCAAGTAAATATCGTCTTCGTCACGGCGTACCACTTGCTTAGGCGGAATAACCTTGCCAGCCAGAATGTTATCAGTAATATCAAGCAATCCACGGATAAAGGTACGATAGCAAGACTTGCCTTCTTCAAACATGGCATCGCGACCCCCCGTGGTAGGCAGCTTTTTACAAACAAACCCACCTTTGGCACCCACCGGAACGATAACCGTGTTTTTAACTTGCTGAGCCTTTACCAGACCCAAAACTTCGGTTCTGAAATCTTCGCGACGGTCTGACCAACGCAAGCCACCCCGGGCAACCTTGCCGCCTCGTAAATGTACCCCTTCAACTCTGGGTGAATAAACAAAAACTTCATACTTAGGCAACGGCAGCGGCATTTCGGGGATCAACTCCGGCAAGACCTTGAACGAGATATAAGGTTTGGTGTTGCCTTGATCGTCGAGTTGGAAATAGTTGGTTCGCTGAGTGGCGCTGATCATCTCGATATAACGGCGAATAATGCGGTCGTCATCGAGGTTGGCCACCAGTTCGAGTTGCTCTGACAATTGATCCAAACACTCTGTGACTTTAGAGTCAGATTGTTGACGTTCAGGGTCAAACATTTGTTTGAACAGCTGCACCAACATGCCTGAAATATTGGGATAGTTCGAGAAAATATTCTCGATATAGGTTTGCGAGAAAGTCCCACCGATTTGGCGCAGGTATTTGGCATATGCACGAATAATCGAGGCTTCGCGACCTGTGAGGTTGGCACCGAGTACCAAACGGTTGAATCCGTCATCTTCGAGTTGGTCGTTCCATACGTGAACAAAGGCGTCTTGGAAACGCTGCTGCGCTGCTTCAAAACCTTTATCGCGAGAGTTGTCATGCAACATCGAAAAATCCAGTACCCACTTAACTTCACCGTCAAGCGTGGTCACTTTGTGCGGTGTTTCACCAATAACACGCAAACCAAAGTTTTCGAGAATCGGCAGAACATCAGACAAATGGATCATTTCATTCAGATGAAACAAGTTCATTCGCACCAATTTACTGTCGGACTCTTCTTCTTGAGGCGTGTAAAACAACATGGCCAGTTTATTGTCAGCGGTCAACGATTCGAGTTTTTGGATATCAACCACGGCGTTTGACGGCAACATCATTTCTTTATAGCTCGGCGGGAAGGCTCGTGCATAACGATGTCTCAGGGCTTTGCCTTTTGACTCACCATAAACACCCAATAACGCCGACCCAAGTTTGTCTTCCCAAGTGGTGGCAGCTTCTAATAAATTCTGTTCAATATTATTCACATCAACATCCGAATTATTGTTTTTGACCCGCACAATATAATGGGTTCTGGCTAATACGGATTCTGAAAAGTAGGTGGTAAACTCTACGTATTCATCGCTATCAAAAGCTTTTTGTAACACTGCCTGGGTATCCCGGCGTAATTGGGTGTTGTAACGCTCTCTTGGCACATAAACCATACACGATATGAAGCGGCCAAAGATGTCTTTGCGAACGAACAGGCGGGTCATATCCCTTTCTTGCATTTGCAATACGCCCATAGCAATACCGGTCAATTCGGCAACACTGGCCTGGATCAATTCATCGCGCGGATAAGTTTCAAGAATATTCAACAACGCTTTGTAGGCATGTGAACCTTTAATGAATCCACTAGAAGTCATTACCCGACCCAGCTTGTGTTTGAGCAGTGGAATTTCTACAGCACTGTCGTTATAGAAACTGGCAGAATACAAACCCAAGAAGCGGTCTTCGCCGATAACGTTACCTTTTTTGTCGAAACGTTTGATACCAACGTAGTCAATGTAGGCCGGACGATGGACTCGAGATTTGGAATTGGTCTTGGTCAACATCAACAAAGAGTTACTGAGTGCTTCATTACGCGCTGACTCGGGGAAATCACTGTATAATTTGGCCGGCGAGTTTTTCGAGTTTTTCATTAAACCCAAGCTACTTTCGCGGTTGCCTTCAATTTTGTAATCACCCTTGATTGGCACCACGTCATAATGGCGGTAACCCATCAGGGTAAAGTTGTCATCAGCCATCCAGTTCAAAAAGTCTAGCGCTTCATTGATCTCCGCTTTGCTGTTGGGATTGGGACTTTTCGGCAATTCATCAATAATTGCCAGTAACTTGTCACGGATGGGCTGCCAATCGTCAACCACACCACACAAATCAACCACCACAGTGTTAAGCTCAGCGGTGACTTCATCTAATTCAGTTTGGCCTTTTTGGCGGTCGACTTCGACCAAAAATACGGTTTGACGCTCTTCGATGGCCGCGTGCTCATCGTCAATAAAATCGGTGACCTGCGCTTTTGCGTTGCGGTTGACTGCCATTGGGCAATGCAACAACAGGTGGGAGGCGATGCCCATGCGGTTTAACGCCATGCGTACCGAGTCAACCAGAAACGGCATGTCACGAACAATTATTTCAATAATGGTATGGCTAGACTCCCATCCATGGCGGGACAGTTCGGGGTTGAATACCCTAATCTCGGTGCCATCTATCGGTTGTTGGTTAAACGAATGCCAAAGGCTTAATGCGGCGCCATACAAGTCGCTGTCATGGCGATTAACCAAGTCGTCTTTCGACATATTTCTATAAAGCTTACTGGCGAAGATTTCGACTAAGGGTCTTTGTTTGCCTTTCACTTTTTTATGGATGAGTTTACTTACATTGTCTAAAAGTACCGAAGACTGACCATCACTGAATGCCATCATCTATTCCTTTTATTTGTCTTGTAGTGGACCCTTGCGCTTGAAAAGAGTCATTTTATGTTGCTTGGATACGGGCAGTGTATTGCCTATTGCTTTATATTTCGAGCAAAATATTTATATTTTTCAACGGTCAAAGTAAGTTTGCGGGGTTGCCAAATTGGATTTATTCATATCTTCAAGATATTCAATCTGGCAAACGCCCCCGCACGTGACTAACAAGTCTCCATCCAAAACCGCCTACTTTGCGCAAGCGCGGCCGTGGGCTTGGCAGGATGAAAACCTGCTAACTTACTAAAACGTAAGCCTTGCGACTATGCTGCATAGCGCCCATCCTGCCAATTGGCAGATAGAAACTACGTTTCTGGACGGGCACTAATTATTCACTTTCTATTCAACCAATGACGAAGCAACTTTTTCGTCAGGCTGGTCGTTTTGACTG
>JABSOG010000022.1 GCA_013216025.1 Algicola sp.
GCCAAACAACTGCATTTAACCCAACCAGCGGTGAGCAAGCGCATCGCCAACCTCGAAGCACAATTGGGTTGCAGCCTGTTCGACCGCATTGGTCGGCAAATATCTTTAACTCAGGCAGGCAACGCATTGCTGCCCAAAGCCCGCAGTATTTTGCAGCAAATTCAGGGCGTGGTGCGTTTGATGGATGACATCAGCGGCAATATTACCGGTCAGTTGAGCATAGCCACCAGCCATCATATTGGTATACACCGGCTGCCACCCATTTTGCGTAATTACACCGAACAATACCCGCAAGTAGCACTCGACCTGCATTTTCTTGATTCTGAGCAAATAGTTGACGAAGTGTTAAAGGGTCATTACGACTTGGCCGTGGCAACGTTGCCGGTCGCCGCGCATCTGCAGATGGTCAGTGAGCCGGTTTGGCGCGATGAAATGTGTGTGGTGGTCAACCCGCAGCACAGTTTAGCAGCTAAATCGGTGGTGAGTTTAACCGATTTGAGTCAGGTCAATGCGATTTTACCCGACCGCCTAACAGCCACTTATCAGTCGGTTAAAACCATTTTTGAGCAACATAAGGTGGGACTTGAAAAACACCAGTCGATTAATAATCTCGACGCCATAAGAATGATGATTGAAGTGGGTCTTGGTTGGGGTGTGTTGCCCAAAACACTGGTGAACAATTCGCTGTGCACGCTTGATTTAAGGCATGGAAATTTGAAGAATAAAGACTTGAGGCATATCGAATTCAGCCGAACTTTGGGTTATTTACACCACCGCCAACGTAGCTTGAGCAAGGCGGCGATGGCTTTTATTGAGTTGCTGGCTGCAAACCCCCGCGTGGATGAATCCACGCGCGACTGTAGTTAAGGGAATTATCCCCGGCTTTTATCGGTTTAAACAGAAGACCTTTTAACGGGTTGTTGGCTCATTCCCTTATAATAACGCCAAGCGCGGTTTATCTAACCTACAAGATCACAACGGCGGCTCGGTTTTTCGGCGATATTTATGCAGCAACGGCAAGGCAGGACTCAAGACGCCAAATAGCGTCGGCACAAAGGGCAATATGGCTTCGGAAGCAACCGCACTGAGCACAAAAACGATGGCACTGATGACCATAACCAATATCCACGAAAAGCCTTCGGTGACGGTTCTATGAACTTCATAGTCTGTCAGTTGCAGCTGCTCACGCAAGTTAATGACATGTCGGTTCATCAAATAAAAGATAACGGCCAACAACAAAAGCACTGCAGCTGAAAAGTAAAAAAGAAAACGTAATTCATCAAAGGTCTTCAACACCAAATCGGATTTAAAATAACCCCCAGATATCCACGAGAACAAGGCACTGGCCAACATTCTCATCGGATAGATATACACCAGTACCAACATCGTCAACAGTCCACTAAGCATGATGGACTTGCCATCTTCTAGGCCATAACGTTTGCTCCAAGTCGCATGGGCAAACCAAATCCAAATCAGTTGAGCACCACTGAACAAAAAGGCGGGAATAGACAACATGGCCTGCTGAGTTTCGGGAATAGTCGTGGGAATATGATCACCAGATATCATGATAAGGGTGATACTGAAGGCAAAAGCTGCCGCAACAAATGTCTCAATGCGGGTCATATTCTGCCCGCGCAGATAAAAACCCTGCTCGATTGGCAACGCTGCCAGTTTATCTTTGGTCCAGATCATGGTTGGATTTCCTGAAATTCGTTGCCTTTAAATCTAACCTTTAGATGGATTAATTTCAACGTGGGTTATTTCCTATCGTTTTGTAAAATCGGGGTTATACTTTAATTCATACCCTTTTTGCTCAACCAATATTTTGAGGAATTTCAATCACATGGATAATCCAGCCGTCTCAGATGATATTGAAGATTACGTCAGACTGTGTTTTTTTGTTGAGATGGCCAAAGCTATTTCACGATCTCAAACCATAGAACAAACCCTTGAAAAGGTGATGGAGCAGATTGGCAGTATTTTCACCCCTGAACACTGGTCATTATTACTTAAAGACCCCGACACTGGTGATTTGAAATTTGCGGTGGTCGAGGGCGAAAATGCCGACAAGTTGAACGAATATATTTTGCCCATGGGCGAAGGTATTGCGGGTTGGATTGTGGCTCATCGCCGTTCGGTGATCATCGAAGATGTATCGAAAGACCCGCGCTTTTCAGACCGAATGGATGCCGTCACTGAGTTTACCACCAACTCGATTATCGGTGTGCCGTTGATTTCGGGCGACAAGGTATTTGGGGTGATTGAGCTCATCAACAAAATCAACGGCAAGCCGTTTACCCCCTACGAGTTAAAAATACTGTCTACTATCGCTGACTTTGCGGCCATCGCCATCGAAAAGGCCTATTTCTCTAATACTCTGAAAAAACTCGCCAGAAACGACCCAATGACAGGACTGTACAACCGTGGCAGTTTTGAATACTTTCTCAATACCGAGCTTGAAGCCCACAAACGCTACAAACGTGATTTGTCGTTGTTGATGATCGATGTCGATGACTTTAAACACATTAACGACAGTTACGGTCATCCTATCGGTGACGAAGTCTTAAAAACCCTGGCCGACATCATCCGCGAATCGGTGCGTACCGTAGACAAAGCCTGCCGTTATGGTGGAGACGAGTTTATTGTGGTGCTACCCGATGCGAAAAAGGCGGATTCTGAAGTGGTGCGTCAACGCATCAAGACCAAAATCAGCGAAGAAAACACCCGAAACCGAGTCCCCAAATTTAGTGTCAGCATTGGCATTCATGAACTGTCTGATGATGACAATACCCCCATCTTGTCACTGCTCGACGACGATTTGTATAGCGAAAAAGAGAAAAAATATCAGGGTGACATTCATTGTTTAAGCACCAATTTGTCGAATATGCTCGATGAAGAGCGCGGTAAAAAGTAAACTGTCTATCCTTATCATTTTTAATATGGAAACCCTGGATGATGCATTACCAGTGGATTTTATTTGACGCCGACGAAACCCTCTTTCATTTTGACGCCTGTCAGGGCTTGAAGTTGATGTTCAGCTGGTATGGCGTTAATTTCAGTGACGCCGATTACCAACACTATCAAACCGTCAACAAACCTTTGTGGGTCGACTACCAAAACGGCCAGATCACCGCCACCGAACTGCAAAACACCCGCTTTCAAAGTTGGAGTGACAAGCTCAACGTGCCCACCCAAACTCTCAACAGCGAGTTTTTACGCGCCATGGGCGAAACATGCGCTTGTTTGCCCGGCGCCAAAGCGCTGGTAAAAGCGCTGACCGGTAAAGTCAAAATGGGCATAATCACCAATGGTTTTACCGAACTGCAAACTGTACGCCTCGAAAAAACCGGCTTTAAGGATACGTTTTTTCCTTTGGTTATATCTGAACAAGTCGGCGTAGCCAAACCCCACCCCGCCATATTTGAACACGCCTTTGGTTTTATGAACGACACGCCAAAAGACCGGATTTTAATGGTTGGTGATAACCCCCACTCTGATATTCAAGGCGGCATTAATGCCGGTATTCATACCTGTTGGTTGAATGTGAATGGCGCACCGCTGCCCGAAGGGATTGAACCGCATTATCAGGTTGGGTCGCTTGAGGAATTGTTGGGGTTGTTGGAGTAAGAAAAAGTTCAATGGTGCGCACAGCACCACCCTACATATAAATATTACAGGATAACCGCTTTACCAGCCAAAAACTCCGCCATATCTTTATTAACCACACTTTGATAAATCTGTTCAACCGATACAGAACAAAGTCACACCCTTGGTAAAATCTCTATGAAATCAGTACAACTGCTTGAAATTACGCAGATTTATCTAACATTGCAAACCGACCCTATTTAGATTTACTACACTTTAAACTGTACGTATTTCAATCAAAGGACACGATATGCATCGAGGTTTTGGCAATTGGGCCATGGTTCAGCGGGTTTTAGTGACTGTAGTTTGTGTCTCTTGGACAGCGCTTTTTGTCGCCTGGTCTGCGCTTGGCACAGAAAGCCCGCTCAAGTTTCATCGCTATTCGCTAGATGACGGACTCTCTCAGGGCAGTGTTATCAGTATCGTTCAAGACCAACAGGGATTTTTGTGGTTAGGCACACAAGATGGATTGAACCGTTTTGATGGGTATCAATTTAAGCTTTTCTACCGTGAGCAAGACAAACCCAACTCAATTTCTTCCAATTACATCCCCAGCTTGCATGAAGATGGCAATGGCACTTTGTGGGTCGGCACCACCAATGGCCTGGATAAACTCAATAGAGATAATGATACGTTTATTCACTACACCCTCACTGAAGAAACCCGCGAGAATATCGGCAGCCAATACATTCGTGTTATCCGCGATGCACCGAATAACAAACTTTGGGTGGGTACCTATGGTGGTTTGTTTTTGTTCGACCCGGCGACCGGGCAGTCGACACGTTTTGTTCATGATCCGGCTGACTCAACCTCACTGGGTGGCAACAGTATTTACGCGCTTTTGACCGACCAACAAGGTCAATTGTGGGTGGGCACCGATACGGGGGTTGATATCTTGCCACCGGGAAAGCAATCATTCGATCATTCCATTAGTCAAATCATCAAACAAGCTTCGCTGACAGATGAAAACATTTCTCAATTCATTGAAGACAGAAATGGCTTAGTCTGGATAGCCACCTATCACTCAGGCCTGTACAGATATGACCCAAAAACCAAAAAAGTGAACAATTACAGCCACGATGCACAAAACCCCAACAGTCTGATTAGTGACAGGATCCGATCGCTGTTAATTGACCGTTATAACCAATTATGGGTCGGTACCAGCCGGGGCTTGAACATCTATAATCCCAAAGAAGACAATTTTGCCCTTTACGTTAATGATCCCAGTGTGCCATCCAGTTTAAGCAACAGTTATATCTGGGAAATGCTAGAGGACAATAATGACAGTATCTGGTTGGGCACCAGTGATGGGCTCAATCAGTTTGTTCATAGCACCCGTTTTTTTGGCCATCGTCACAACACATCAACCTCAGGTAAGGGCCTGAGCCACAAGCGCGTGCGTTCGCTGTTCAAAACCAAAGACAATGTATTGTGGGTCGGTGTCAATAATGGCCTTAATCGACTAGATCCAAAAACGGGTCGGTATACTTACTATCAGCACGACAACGCAATCGCCAGCACCATCAGTCGGGGTATGGTAATGTCAATTTTGGTGGATTCAAAAAATCGGGTTTGGGTGGGTACCTATGACGGTGGGCTTAATTTATTGTTGCCATCCGGCGGATTCCAACATTTTATCCCTGAAAAGGACAATCCTGCGAGCTTAAGTAACCTGCGGGTTTATGCCATCAAAGAAGATAAAAAGGGTTTTTTGTGGTTGGCCACTAATGATGGTTTAAATCGATTCGATACAACAAACCAAACCTTTGAGCGTTTTTTTCATCAACCGGGCAATATTAATTCACTCAGTTTCAGCGGCATTTATACGGTATTACCCGTGGCTTCCGGCGACATTTGGGTGGGCAGTCGCAACGGTGGGCTGAATCGCTACAACCCATCCACCGGAGACTTTCAACGTTATGAACATGACCCGAAAAACCCTAAAAGCATCAGCCATAACCGAATTTTTGCCCTTTACCAACCCAATGCCTATGAGCTGTGGGTCGCCACGGCAAGGGGTCTGAACAGGTTGGATATAGCCACGGGTACTTTTGACCATTTCGGCAAAAAACAAGGCCTACTCAACGAAACCATTTACGCAGTTACCGGCGATGAGCAAGGTTTTATCTGGGTCAGCACCAACCGGGGTCTGGCCCGCTACAATCAGATCACCGGGCGCTTTAAAAACTTCGACAAGGCGCGGGGATTACAATCAAACGAATTCAATAACGGGGCATTTTTCAATGCCCCCGATGGTGAGCTGTTGTTTGGCGGCATCAACGGTTTTAACCGCTTTTATCCGTGGCAAATTAAAGATAACGCCATGGTGCCCAAGGTGGCTGTAACCCAGTTTTACTTGGCCAACCAGTTTCCCGGCCTGGCTGAAGACAACCCTGACTCTCCGCTGTTAAAGGTGATCAATCGAACAAAGTACCTGACCTTGAACCACAGGCAACCAGTGTTTTCTTTTGAATTTTCGGCGCTGCATTTTATCAACCCTCAAAAAAACCGTTTTGCCTACCTACTGGACGGCTTTGACCAAGATTGGACTTACACCCACGCTAAACACCGCCGCGCCACTTACACCAACCTGCCCGCGGGTGATTATGTGTTCAGAGTCAAAGCGGCCAACAGTGATGGCATTTGGGGCGAGGCTGATAGTCCCATTCAATTGACCATAGAACCCGCCCCATGGCGAACTTGGTGGGCTTATGCTTTGTATTTGTTGATTGTCGGCGGCACCCTTTTGGCTTTTGCGCTGCAACGCCTTCAAAAGCTACGCGCCATCAAAGAAAGTGAAAGCCGGCTATCGCTGGCGCTATGGGGCAGCGGCAACGAGTTTTGGGATTGGGATTTCAAGCATGATCAGCTGGTACGCTCTAACAACAGCGGTGATTTCACTTTGCCCTCAGGCTCAGGTTGGTCGATTGATTCACTTAAAGGATTGGTCCACCCAGACGACTTTGAACCTTTACAGCAAGCTTTTAGAACCCATTTGCAGGGCCGTACTGAGTATTTTGAACAGGCATATCGCCTACGTGACAATAAAAATAATTGGGTGTGGGTACTCGACCGGGGACAAGTAGTCGACCGCAATGCTCAAGGAAAACCCCTTAGAGCGCTCGGTACGGTGCAAAACATTAACGACCTGAAAACCATTGAAGCGCAGCTCAGGCAGCTCAACGAAGCGCTGGAGCAAAGAGTTGAAGAGCGCACCAGCACGCTGGCCAGAACGGTCGGCAATTTGGCCGACACGATTGAGGAGCTTACCCAAACTCAGGCACAGTTGGTCGAGGCTGAAAAAATGGCATCGCTGGGTTCTCTGGTGGCGGGGATCGCACACGAGGTCAACACGCCGGTGGGTATTTGTATCACCAGCACTTCAACGCTGATGTCGGCCGGTGAGGTGTTTTTTCAAAAACAAGTCAATGGCAAACTGACCCTCAGTGATTTTGAGAAATTTAAGTGCATCTGGCTTGAAACCCTGAAATTGGTGATAAACAATCTTTATCGAACCGACAATCTGATCCAAAATTTTAAATTGGTTTCGGTGACGCTGTGTAACACCGAGCGGACTTCTATCAACCTCAACGATTTGTGCCAGTCAGTGATCAATGGTTTTACAACACAATTTACCGACAAAAATGCAACGGTAACCCTGTCCGGCAAAAAAAATGTCATTATGACCAGTTTTGTCTCATCGCTGGATCTGATGCTCAAGCATTTGATTAATAACTCGCTGTTGCACGGCTTTGCTGATACCGACTCTGGTGAGATAGCAATTGATATCGACACAGATGAAACCAGTGTGTTGCTTCATTACAAAGACAACGGCTGTGGTTTGGATGCTGTCGGCACAGATCAGTTGTTTGAACCGTTTTATACAACAAAGCGCAGTGAGGGGCAACTTGGTCTAGGTATGCATATTGTGTTCAATCATGTTACCCAACAATTAAAGGGCGCCATAGAAATTGATAAACATCAGCCACAGGGGTTGGGATTATATGTTACTTTGCCGCTAGAGGGCCAATCAGCCTAGAATAGGCACACCAGAATGTCGAAAAAACGCTCAGGCAAAGAAGCAAAGTACAGTAATAGTTGTTCTCGGCAACTGCGTCCTGCGTTGCTCTAATGCGCTACATCCATGTAGCAATATTTCAAGCTTTGATGATGCAGCATGAGCGCTTTTTCGCCATTCCCGAAGGGCGAGGCCAAAATTTCCACTCTCCGCGTTGAATGACCTCGATTTATTCCTACATGGATGTAGGTCATTAGGGCAACGCACGACTCCATGGACTGGAGGAGGTAGAGCGAAGCAGGATGCCAGAGCCGAGGAGCACCGGGCTGGCGCACCAGTTGCCGAGATGACTAAACCAGCGGCCATCCGCCTTGATAGTGAAAATTTTGGCTCTCGCTGGTGGCCTATTCTAGACTGATTGACCCTCTTGTAGTTGATCATGATAATGTACCCTCCTACTATTAGTGGGTGTCTTGATAACAAGCAGCCCTACCCCTCATGCTGAAACTGGCCAAGTTATTCCTTTTATTAATTCTTCTAAGCCCCTTTGAAGCAAAAGGTGTGCAAGACAGTACGCTCATCCGTGAATTATCACAAATGTTCCAATCTTCTATGACGTATATCTTCCAGAACCAGCCCTTAATCAACCAACGAGCAGGCGATAAATCAAGCCTGTTTGGCCGCCGTTTTATTGCCGATGTTAAAGCGACCTACCAACATCAGTTTGGCCAGCCTTTTGCCGAACAGGAGCATTGGCTTAAATTGGTGATGGTCAGGGTGATGATTGAAGTAATGGAAGACAACCGCACCTTAATTTTTGATGAAGATATTGGCTACAAAGGATTAATCCCGGCGATTTTTGCCTTTCAGCTGTCGGCCAAACTGGCGACCAAAGGGCAAGGATTAAACATCAAATTTACCAGCACCCCAAATATGATCAGAAACCAACTCAACCTGCCCGATGCCTGGGAAATAGTGGTCATGGAAAAAATTCGGGTGCTGGGTTTAAAAGACTATATTGACCCACAGGCGGTATTTGAAGGTAAACCAGCCACTAGACTTTTTACCCCACTAAAACTCAAGCGTCTGTGTTTAAACTGTCATGGTACACCCAAACAAAACCCCCTCAACGCAGGCAAGGCCAGAGCGCAATGGACCAATATCGATGTCACCGGTTTTGTCATGGAAAACTGGCAGTATGGCGATTTTGGCGGCGGAGTCAGTGTGAGTATTTATGAACAAGATGAGTAGCACAATACGCATTGCTACAACTGTTATAACCGTTATAACGACAGCGCTGCTGTGGCTGTTGAGCGGCCAAACCATAGCCGATACCTTAACAATCGGGGTGATTGAATACCCGCCCCATATTAATTTCAAGCAGGACATTGATTTCAACCAGAACACCGTCAAAAATAGGGCCGTCACCTATGTACGCCGCGCTTTAAAAGAACAATACGATACTATCGTGTTTATCAAACTGCCAAGTAAACGCGCCAAGATTCAATTAAACAAGGGCGCTATCGACTTGTTGTTTCCGTTGGCAGATCCCAAAAACCAATTTAGACACCTGAGTAAACCCCTGTTTAACGCCATACCGGGTTTGTGCTTCAAGAAAAAGGCTTTTATTCCTATCCTCAGCGCCACACATCGGTTAAAAGGACTGACCATTGGCATACCGGCCAGCACCAAAGTCGTTACTACCTTGCAAAACTCCGGTGCTAAATTAAAAACCATTGAGGGCAGTAATACCCTCGACACCGGTATCAATCTGTTGCTCGATGATTTAATTGATGTGCTTTATCACCCCAGCCCGGTCAAGGTTTATCACCAGAGTAATCGTTTGTCGAAAAAAATCGCTTGCTCGTATTTTTATGGCCAATCCTGGGGCGTTTACATCGCTGTCAGTCCCAAGATGAATGCAACCCATTTTCAATTAATAGACGCGGCGTTTTCTAAAGCGTTAAAAAGTAAGTCTTACGAATTCTATTTTGCCGAAAGGTAACCCTCAAAAAGCCAGCCGTTAACGGAACCTATTGCAGACCCTAAGCGTATAAAACCTAATCAACCGGTGCGCTGAACGATAAATTAGTTCATTCTTTGGTTGACCTCAGTTCGCTGTACTGTTTACACTCCCATCAATTAAAATCTTGGTACCAAATCAACAATAAACTTGGTGCCAAAAGTGTGAATTGGTTCAACTTTTTACTAAGCTAATAAGTGACAAAGTAAATCGCATAATATAATGCGAATGCGATTCTGGGGAGAAACAGATAATGATTAACCATAAAATAGCAAAAGCGGTGCGTTTGGCGCTCGCTTTTGGTGCCGTTTCAACAATGGCATTAACCTCTTCGATGGCCATGGCGCAAGACAATACTGAGCCTAAAGCAGAGGAAAAAGAAGAACGTATTACGGTCACTGGCTCTCGTATTGCCCGATCCGAGTTATCACAACCGACACCTATTCTAACCCTTGAAGCCAAAGACATTGCCCGCTTTGGCACACCAGACTTGGGCAGTATTCTGGCCGAATTACCAGCCATAGGTGCAACCGATACATTGGCGGGTAACGCAGATGCTAACAGTGATGCCGGTTTAAGCTCTGCTGATTTACGCCGCCTTGGTGCCAAACGTACACTGGTACTCATCAACGGCAAACGCCATGTTGCCGGTTCCCCCGGTTCGATGCAGGTTGACTTGTCGACCATTCCGGCAGCGTTAATTGAACGTATTGAAATCATTACCGGTGGCGCATCCGCTATTTACGGTTCTGACGCGGTAACCGGGGTTATCAATGTTATTCTCAAAGAAAACTATGAAGGGATAGAGCTGAGCACCACCGGTTCTCAATCGCTCGAAGGTGTAGGTGCCGATAACTTCACTTTCAATCTAGTCGCTGGTACTGATATTTCAGATGGTCGCGGTAATTTCACATTTTTTGCTGGTGCTGATCGTATCGGTGAAACCATGGCAGCAGACATTCGCCAATTTAACAACTGGGGTACGGTTTTCAATGACGATAGCCTGACTGAAACCGACGGTATTCCAGATGAGTTGCGCGCCCCAATGGTTGGCTCTGAAATGATCCACGCCAACGGTGTACTCAATCCATTCAGCGATGATCGCCTTGTATTTGATGCCAATGGCAATCATATGGCACAATGTACCCGTACTCAAACAAATAGTTTTGCCTTTGGTTCTTTTCCCAACGGTTGTTCTACCGGCTTTTGGCAAGAAGATTATGAAAATTATCTGCCCAAAGTAAAGCGCTTTACGATTGGGTCAACCTTCAACTATGACATCACTGATGAAATGCAGTTTTTCACTGATTTCAAGTTCACCAAAAGCGATATCATTCAGCAGGCTCAACCTATTTTTCGTTTTGGGAATATCAGTGTCAACGTTGCCGACAATGCGTTTATGAGTGATGATTTGCGGACGACTCTGGGCGGTGAAGGCAATGTGACAATGGCCAAGTTCTTTGATGAGTTAGGCAACCGTTTTGGCAAAAACGATCGTGAACTCTTCCGCTTTACCGGTGGTATAGAAGGGGTGTTCAGCTTTTCACAAACCGATGTTGATTACGAGTTATTTTATGTACACGGTAAGACCAGTAATGTACGTGTCGTCCACAATGACTTGATTGTCGACAACCTAACCGCCGCGCTTGATTCAGTGATTGACCCGGCAACTGGTCAAGCGGTGTGTCGTTCTCAGCTACCCAGCGCCCAGCCAGACGATTATGTCGACCCAGCCTCGGTGGATGCTGGTAACTGTCAAGCCTACAATCCGTTTGGTTTTAGTCAATCTTCGCAGGCAGCAATGGATTGGGTATCGGCCGACACTCACCGTTCAGACACCATCACCCAAGAGGTTTTCGGTGGCTCAATAGCGACTGATTTTGGCCAATGGTTTGAACTGCCGGGTGGTCCGGTGGGTTTTTCAGCCGGTTTTGAATACCGTGAAGAAGAATACGAAACCATCACTGACGCCTTGACCAGAAGTGGTGTTTTGGCAGGCGCATCAACGCCCAACGAGTTTGGCCAATACGATGTCAGCGAGGGGTTTGTTGAATTCAGCGCGCCTTTGCTGGCTGGTATGACTGGCATTCAAGAATTAACACTGGATGGTGCTTATCGCTACGCCGACTATTCACATACCGGTGTTGCCAAAGCATGGAAAATCGGCCTGATGTACGCACCGATTGAAGATTTCCGTATACGTGCGACTCATGGTTTTGCGGTACGTGCGCCTAACCTTACTGAAGCATTCAGTCCATTATCACCTGGTTTTGGTCGAATATCCGATCCTTGTGACGCCGACAATATCCACAATGACCCGGATCGCGCCGCTAACTGTGCCGCCCTTGGTATTCCAACCGACTTTCAAGCCAACGATAATGTCAGTATCAACAAGCTCTCTGGTGGTAACCCTAACTTGCTTTCAGAAGACTCGACCTCAACCACCTTCGGTTTTGTGTGGACACCTGAGTTCATCAAAGGCTTCTCTTGGACGCTAGACTATTACGAAATTGAGATAGTAGATGCCATTATCGATGTTGACGTGCAAGATATTGCCAATAACTGTGTTGATGCCACAGGCAGCCCAGACAGCGACTACTGTAGCGCCATCGACCGTGATCCGGTGACTCATAATGTTGACTTGATACGTTCAGGCTTCCTAAATGCGTCAGCGCTCAACATTGCCGGTATTGAATCTGAGGTTCGTTATACCATGCCGCTTGAAATGTTTAGTGTCAAAGGCCACCTGAACATTAACTTCTTTGCCAGCAAATTACTTGATTTTAAACGCTTCGAATTCCAAGAGCGTCCAGATGAAATCAACGTAGAGAAAGGCGAAGTAGGCGATCCAGAATTGCAGATGAGAATATCCACGACTTACGACATGGATGACCTGTCTTTGAACTGGAGCATACGTTATCTCGACCGCGTAGTGACTTATGATGTATCTCCAGAGGGGGGTTCACCTGAAGATCTTTATCCAGGTTGGGTGCCTTCCATGACAACCCATGACTTCTCTGGCGTTTATCACCTAACCGACAATGTTCAGCTCAGTGGTGGTATACGTAATATATTTGACAACATTCCGCCAGGTTACACGTCTGACGCCAGCTATGACCTTATTGGTCGTCGTGCCTTTGTTGGTATGAAGATTAGCTTTGAATAAATCAGCTTAAACCGTTTTATTTAGGCCACTGGTGGCAAAACATAAAAAAGGCCGCTTGCGGCCTTTTTTTATTCAAGCTGGCATAGGAAAAAAACCGTCAACGCAATAGTGTGTTTTTTCAAACGAAATGGGTTTTTGACCTCGGGTATTGAAGCTGATCACCTCATGGGTGGTATGACAAAGCCAGTTAACCGGATTTTGTGGTTGAGTCGAGGTTATTTCGCTTGGGCAGGCCACCGCCACATTAATGCCAGTATCGGCTCTGGCACAACAAAAGCGGATCACTTTCGCTTCATGCTCATTCACCAGCGTTTTCCCCAAACGTTGGGTAAATGAATAATCTTGCTTGTCAGTCAATTGTTCAATAATGTCTGGTTCAGTGAGATGCGTTAAATCCACTGCCTGAGTTGAATCGACACAAACACAAAATATCGTATGCTCAGAGAGAATCGCCTTGACATAGGGTTGTTCCATCGCCGTCAAAAAGGCAAAACGATAATAAGCACATTCAGCCAATACCGTCTGTTGTTCTTCGCTGGCATAAAAAAAACTGGGCATGGTTCGATCGCCAAAACGAGAGCCATACTTTAGCGGTGGGTATCGAAAAGGCGTGGAGATTAAGTAGTGTCGTTCTCGCGAGCCTGCTCTGTAAGGGGGTTTGATGTCATCGAGCAGTTCTTCAAGCAATGCCTGCTCTTCAAGGTCGTCGACCAGTGTGGTGGTTGCCGCAACGGCCTGACTTTCGACAATTCGATAAACTTGATGGTGATAGTCGACCAGCTCACCAACTTGCTTGAGCAGGGCCTTCAACATGTTTAGACCTTGCCTCTCATGGCATCAAGGTATTCGTTGGTACGAATAAGACCGACAATGCTTTGGCATAATTTGGCAGGCTCGCCACCGAGCGTGGTGTTGTTGGTGCGATACCAGTGTTTCATAAATTCAACATCACCCCCAGCAATGGCAAATAACGCGCGATAAAGCCTGACAAAATGCAATTGCAACTCACCCGTTTTAGAATCTGGTGAAAAACCTTTAGTGGCATTACGCGACAACGTCGACGCATTAACCCCCAATATTTGAGTAGACTCAGCGTTCGACACACCCAAGGCTTGACTGGCGCGATAAAACGCTTTCATCAATACACCCGATGGATCAGCTTTGGCTTTTGCAATGGCAGACATAACTAGACTCTTCCTCTATACACTTTGAATAAAGTATAAAGCAAATCAATGCAATTGCAAATAACTCGTTACCTTTAGTGCAAATGCATAGTTAGATACCGCTAAGAAAGCATTCTTTTCAAACCGTCGGCAAAGGCAACAAATCTTTCTTTCATGGTGCGTTTCACTTCGATATTGATTGAACTGAACACCGATGTTCCTTCAATGTAAATAGTCGGGGTCTTGTTGTTGGTTTGGGAAGGTGAACGACTGTGAGATTGAGAAGGTGAGCGATTATCAATACGTCCGGCAATACAAGAGAGGTTAGAGATAACTCTGACATTCTCAGGCACATAAATGGTGCAAGCGCTGAACAAACTAAAAGTGTTGATTCGAACCTCGGGATGGCTGAACACCGCCTCGGTAAAATCTAAATCTGCGCTGGAGAGGTAGTTCTTGAGATTGATTTCTTTGGGCACTTTCCAAGGGCCTTGGCGATTGCTGCTACTGAGGATATTGGTAATTGTTTCTTGCGCCTGGGTATGGCCCGGCATGTAATTGGTGCCCATATCCTGTTTTTTACTGTCGACATAATCCTGATCGACATTCAAATCCAAATCTTCGACCAAGCTGAGCAATTCTTTGTTACAAGTGCTCGACATGGCCTGATCTAACCGTCTTTCAAACGCTTCAAGCGAAATTTCGCCATGCCCATAATTCATAATTAACTGGTCTATAACCGCTTCTCTGACGTTTTCTATTGGTCTGTCTTCAATATTGACTGGCATGGTCTTTTCCTTGGTTTGGGGGCTTTTGGCCTATTTCGCGCCACAGTACTATTTTGGCCTTAAGTTCAAATGCAATTCGCATACCATTAAATTTAACGATTAAAATCAGTAAGTTAAAATCTTCCCCAACATTTTGCTCCATTTGATAACACAGATATTAGTGATTATGACCAAATAAGCCGGTCAAACAGCTTTTCTTTTCGGTCTTTTCTATCTTTGTGCTACGCAGTGGCCAAATAGAGATGCGAAGCAGCTATATCAATTCAATGAGTACTTCTCTAATCGATATAAAAATGCCTTATAAGGCAGCTGCAAAAATTTGGCAGCCTTGGTGCGATTGCCCTGATTTTTGCTGAGCGCTTGAGACAGGCAGTGTTTTTCGAACGCTTCCCAGTTCAGTCCTTCATCCGGCAGGTTATAAGTGCCGCCGCTACTATTGGTTGATTTATTACTATCTAGTCCGTCAAGCAACTCTTCGGTATCCTCCAACAGAATATAGCGCTCAATACGATTTGACAGCTCTCTGACGTTACCGGGCCAAGGGTAGTCTATCAACCGTTTGAGCACCGACTTTTCGATCGCCATCGGCGCGGTGTTATAACGACGGCTATTAATCTCGATAAAGTGATTGATAAGACGCGGAATGTCTTCAAGTCTGGCGCGCAGCGGTGGCATTTCTATCGGCACCACATTGAGGCGGTAAAACAAATCTTCACGAAATTCGCCCGCTTCAATTCGTTGGGGCAAATCACGGTGAGTCGCGGCAATGATCCGCACATCCAGTTTAATTTCGTTATGAGCACCCAATCTTGTTAACGTGCCCTCTTGCAACAAACGCAAAATTTTGGCTTGAACAGACAATGACAGCTCACCAATTTCATCCAAAAAAATGGTACCGCCGTTGGCTGCTTCAAACTTGCCTATTTTGGTTGCAGTCGCGCCAGTATAAGCGCCCTTTTCAGCGCCAAACAGCTCTGCCTCAGCAATGGAATCGGGGATCGCACCACAATTGATGGGAATAAAGGGTTCATTACGTCTAGGTGACAACTGCTGCAATGCCCGAGCAGCCAGCTCTTTGCCCGTGCCGCTTTCGCCAGTGATCATCACAGTGGCATCGGTATTCGAAATACGCTTGATACGGTCAAATACCTTTTGCATACACGGTGCGTGACCAATCAGGTCGACCAAACTTTGTTGTTCGCCCAACTGTTCGCTCAAGTGCTGATTATGCTGGCGCAGCGATTTGGCCTTAAGCGCCTTTTCGATGGTCAACAACAACTCTTGGCGTTGGAAAGGCTTAGACAAATAATCATCAGCCCCTGCTTTTATGGCATTCACCGCATGATTGATTGAACCATAAGCCGTTGCCACCACAAAACCCAAGTCAGGTTTTTGTTTTCGTACCCAGTTCAATAAATCCAGCCCAGACAAAGTGCCCAAATTCCAGTCTGAAAACACCACATCAGCCGGTTTGGCTTTAAGGTGCACAATGGCGTCTTCGACACTGGCCGCTTGGCTGACCCCATAACCTTGAGCCTCTAGCAGGTCACAGATTATTTCCCGCTGGTCTTCTTCGTCTTCAACCACCAATATATTAACGGGTATATCATTCATCATTTGATCCTTTTTGCGACGCTGTTTTTTGCAAGATAAGGCAGGCCACACAACCCCCTTTGCTACCGTTACGCAGGGTGACATCGCCATTGTAATAGAGTGTCGCCAGTCTTCTTGAAATATACAAACCCATACCGGCGCCTTCTGCTTTTGAGCTAACATGGGGCTGAAACAGTCTTTGCGCAACGCTGGCGGCGATACCCGCGCCTTGATCGGTCACCTCAACCTTAATGGCCTCATCATTGTGGGTCAGTTTAATGTCAACATTACCTTGACCATTGTTCGATTCAACCGCATTGACAATCAAGGTATGAATAATGGCTCTGATCTCTGACTCTGCCCCCTTAATGGTGATATTAGCGGCGTCCAACGACAATTTAACGTTTGGATCGGTCGACTTCATCTCAAGCACAACATCTTGTATTACCGAGCGCATCGGCACATCTTCATCCCGCGTGATCTCGCCTGACGTTAACGTCAACAAAGCTTTGATGGTTTTATCGATGTGTTTGATTTTGGCTTCTATTTTGCCCTGAAGTTTGAGCTTGAGTTTTTCGGGCAAATCCGGATCTTTAAGCTGCTCAACCGACAAACCAATGGTATGCATGGGATTACGCAGCGCATGGGCCAAACCCCGGCTAACCTCGCCCAGTTCGGCCAAGTGCCCTTGCTGTTGCAATGTTTTTTCGGATTGCGCGAGTCTGGCCAAGCGTAGACTCATTTGATTAAACGAATGTATGGTCTTGCGGTATTCATTAATGCCCGCCACTTTCACCTGAACCCCAAGCTCACCTTTTTCGAGCGCAGCAAATCCATGTGAGAGGTGTTGCAAGGGTCTGGTGAAATGATTACTCAACCAAAAAGCCAAAAGCAGCGCAACCATAGAAGACAGTAAAATCACCATGATCATGTCGTCAATCAGGGTTTCTATGGCACTGGGTTGTTGGCCGGTCAGTGTGTCAATTAACACCTGATGCTCGGTTTTGTTATCGTTAGCGGTGTTAAAAGAATGGTTAGTGACAAAGACAAAATTACTCTGCTCATTATTGTGCTCTTCTTTAATAATTTTATGCAGCTGGGTTTTCCATCGAATCTTTTGCCGTTTTATTTCATCATCCGAGAAGGTGGTGCCGTTGATGTTGGTTTTCACACGAACCTTGGTGCTTGGTTTGCTGTTGAATTCCATCACGGTGACTTGATCATTACACTCGACCTTAACCGACTCGTTAATCTGTTCACCTTTTTCATTCACTCGGGTGACTGAGCGGATCATCACGCAGTTAGATGAATCTTTTTCAGTCAGTTCATCGTGCGGATAGTCAAATTGTTGATTGGCTTGGCGCTTTCGCAATTCGCTGGAAGTGTGGATAATTTCGGCCAAGTTAACCTTCTCCACCGCAAAATCAATGATCTTGGTCGAAAGCTGCTGACTCTTGTGGGTGATCTCTTCATTGAGGTGCTGTTTAAAATAGGCGATCAACAGCAGTTGGATGGCAGCGACCACCAACACAATACTACCAATGAGAATAAATAAATAACGCTTAATCGACATGGTTCACCATTTCAAGAGAATGAATAATACGGTTTGAGGCACACCTATTGCCATGTTCATTATAATGGGCATTTCAATGTGTACTCTATGCGTATAGCAACGATCATTCCAACTATTAATTCGTTGTAAATCAACAGGGTTTAACTCAACTTTTCATCCACTATAACCAATCTCCTGATATGAGGAAACGGTTTTCTGATATCAGGAGAACCTCTAATGCCCTAAATCAGCCAATGCAAGCTAACTTATTGAATAATAACATGAAATAACTTTGGCATGGAATTCGCTATACCCTGAGCACAACAACATATCAAAACAACCAACAATACCCTGTTAAGGAATCAAAAAATGAAAAAATCTATACTCGCTTCAATTTTCGCTGGTTTATTTGCTGTTAGCGCACTGGCTGCTGACGATGCCCGAATGGTCAAGGTTGAAGTGAAAAAAGAAACTGGCAGTCCCATCGTGATTGACATCAACAACGATGGCGATGTCCAAGTATTTGAATTCACCGAAGAAGAATCAAAAGACCAAGACTTGATTGAAAACCGTCTGGCTGGTGTTGACGAGAAAACCCGAAAAATGGTCATGCAAGCACTAAGCGGCATCCATTCGGGTCATGGCAACATGGTCTGGGTCGATGATGAAATGGATGGCGATGACAAAAAGAAATTCATTATCATCAAAGACATCAACACAATTGACGGCGATTTTGATCACGATGTCATGATAGACATTGACGGTGCCAGCGGTGTTAGTGGTTTGCATAAAGTCATCAAGCACAAAATGAGCAAACATTTTAATATCAAAATCGGCGATGTCGGTCACGGCATGAAGCTTCATCACGATTCAGGCCATGCAGCCAAACTCATTCAAAAACTGTTAGAAAACAGTGAATTGACCCAAGAGCAACTAGACCAGCTTCAGCAAGCTCTGGATGCCAAGCGATAGTAACAGCCACAATCAAAAAAGCCTGCTTAATTAAAGCAGGCTTTATTTTAACATTGCATTTAATTATATTAGTTTCAGATTACAGGCGCTAAAGGCAATAAAATCATAATTTCGCTGCCGACCAGCTCACTGGATACCGCCTCAATGGTGCCGCCATGCTCTTTAATAATACCAAAGGCCACTGACATCCCCAGACCGGTGCCCTTGCCCACATCCTTCGTCGTATAGAAAGGGTCAAATAACTGGCCTTTAATTTCGTCGCTCATACCACAACCGTTATCTTTTATAGAGATGATGATAACCTCGCCCTGGGCGTAACAGCTAATCGTGATTTGCCCCAACAGCTCGGTCTGTTGCTCGCTCTGTTTTCGTTCAATCGCTTCACAACCATTGACAATAACACTCATAAAAACCTGATTGAGTTTAGCCGCATAACAAATCAATTCAGGTAGTGATTTAAAATCAACAACGAATTCGGCCGTTTTAATGTATTTGATTTGTAGCAAATTTACCGTTGATCTTAAACACTCGACAATATCCGCTGGTTTGAGCGCACTGTCGTCCAAGTGAGTAAAAGCACGCAAATCTTCAACAATGGTTTTTATTCGCTGTGCACCGTCTTTGATAACCGTCAGCTGTTCGTGCAGCGGGGCCGTTCTTTTACCAAAACTGTCCAATACCGCCTTATCGGCCTCATCACCACCAGCCAGTTCCACCAAAAACGCTTCGAAACTCAGCAGGTCAACCGCCAAATTTTCACAACCGACGTGGATAAAGTTGGTGGGATTATTGATTTCATGGGCCACCCCTGCGGTTAAGGTACCCAGCGAAGCCATTTTTTCCTGCAATACCAGTTGTTGCTGGGTTAGTTTGAGCGCTTTGAGGGTTTGTTCTAACTTGCGGTAGCCCAACGCATTGGCGATGGCAATGGCCGAATAACTGGCCAGCGCACGGAACAGCTGGATTTGTTCTTTGCTGTAGGCATGTTTGGTCGGATTTTGCACACTTAAGCAACCAACGATTTCATCACCGATGATCAAGGGTTCGTACACAATGGTGCTCATCATTTTATCAAACTGAGCACCAGCGCGTTCAGCACTAAAATATTTGGTGATATCATCGGGTTCAAAAATCAGCAATTCTTTTTTATTTTGTACACACCACACTGCGGGGCTGTGCCTATCATCAAGGCTTATAGTAGCAGGTGCTAATTTTTGATGGCCTTTAACCAGCAAGGGGATTTGTATCTGGTGATTGTCGGTATCCAGTATACCCAATAAAATCACATCAACATCCAATACACTCAGGCTTTGATAAACATTCTCAATAACCTCATCCAGCGCCAATGAAGAGGTTAAATAACGCCCCAACTCTTCGAGCAACAACAAGTCTGCCGCCATCTCTTCATTTTTTTGATTGGTCAGCAACAATTGATGCTCAGCTTCAGCCAATTGTGCGGTCAATTGTTGAACCTGACGTTTAAGTTCGTTATCTGTGGTGCTCATAGCGATACCTGCTTTTACTCTGTCCAAATATGTGGTTTATTATTTAATAGTCTAGCTGATACGGTTTGACTTTTACAATTGAGATTACCCAGAACAACCAAGGTATTAACACAAGAACCTAAGAGGTAATAACAATGCTTACTTATAATTTACTTTTGGTGGTAAATAAGGTATACCTAGCGGCCAAGAAACTGGTGTATGGAACATAAAGGAACCTACATGGGTAGCCTGCTCGACTTGCAAACAGATGAAACCATTAATTTGGTATCGCAACACATAATTGGCCGCCATCAAACCTCGTCCAATTTGGTATTGAGCAATCCCAAAGCATCACGAGTCCACGCAACTATCGCTTGGAACGGTGAGTTTTGGTCAATGCAAGATAACAGTACCAACGGCACTTATGTCAATGGCACGCGATTATTACGCGGTGTCACGAGCCAGCTCAAAGCAGGCGATAAAATGTCTTTTGCAGGCCCCAACACTGCGGCATTCAAAATGAAGGACATCGAACCACCAAATAGCATGTTGATATCCGAGGTTTCAGGCGCAGCCGTGATAGTGCTAAAAGGTGTTGTGGTGCTGCCCGATGAAGAAGCCCCCCAGCTCACCTTATTTCGTTCCTCTGAAGGCGATTGGCTTTGCGAAAGCGAATCGGCGACTACGACTTTGACTTGTGGTGACATAATCAGCTGTGATGATAACAACTGGCGCTTTATTGATGCCAAAACGACGACCGAAACTATCTGTGATAAAGACTCTCAAACCATTGCACTGTCCGAAATTGAATTGCACCTAAAAACGACGAAAAATAAAACACCGGTCTCGCTAGAGTTAAAAGTGAATGGCCAGCGGCTCCCTTTTGGTGAAAAAAAGGTTTATAATTTGCTGCTATTACTGGCACGTCAACTCATTGCCGATAAAGCAGCCAATAAACCCGAGGCAGCGCGAGGATGGATAGACAAAACACAATTGGCGAATCTATCCGGGCTGAGTGAGCCACTGATAAACGTCCAAATCTACCAGATCAGAAAACAGCTTGTCAGCACTGCCAAAGTGAATTTTATATTGCCTCAGATGATTGAAAAAAGAACAGGCGAAATCCGCTTAGCTTATCACAACGTCCATATCGAAAGTGGACACGAACAGACCAGCGCTCACCCTCAATCAAACCAGATAGCGATGTAAAACATGACCAAGCAAACAGTGGACAAAACCATTATCTGCGACGAAGTTGATGAAACAGCACTTGAGACCGTTTTAGCACAAGGCACTGCAACAGATAATAACAAGCCACCAGTACCAGCCAATCAATTCAAAAACTTTAAGTTAATACAAAAACTCGGCAGTGGTGGCAGTGGTGCGGTATTTTTGGCGCACGACAACCAACTACATCGTGATGTTGCCATAAAAATGCTGGCGCCAGGTCATTCAGTGATGATCCAAACCCTGTTGGCTGAAGCAAGAATGCAGGCTAAGATTGAACACCCCAATATCTGTAAAATCTATCAAGTTGAAGAAGCCGACACAAACAACACCAATAGTTATTTGGTCATGCAATATATACCTGGAAAATCAGCACAAGAATGGTTGAAGGAGCAGCAAAACACAGCTAACCCAGAGCAAATTGTCACCTTGATGCAAAAAGTATGTGACGGTTTACAGGCTTTGCACCAAGAAGGCATTATCCACCGCGATATAAAACCAGCCAATATTATGTTTGCTGAAGACAGCAAAGATGGTATTCATCCCTACGTGGTGGACTTTGGACTTGCCAATCACAATGAGGCAATCAACAACGGCGAAGGCAAAAGCGTCATAGCGGGCACCCCGTCATTTATGTCACCGGAACAATGGCAGGGCACCGCACTTGACCGCAGAAGTGATGTTTACAGCTTTGGTGCCACCTTGTATCAATTACTGACCGGGCTACAGCCTTTATCAATTAAAGTCAGTCCGCACCCGGCCAAACGCTTTGATAGCCCACAGTGGCAAGAATTGCCCGCAGATTTAAAAGCCATTATCTATAAATGTATGCAACCGCTACGTAAAGACCGATATCAATCGGCCCGACAAGTGAATGAGGAATTGCAACGCTATTTAACCGGGGAGCCGGTACTGAGCTTGCCCAGTAAAACCTATTGGCTTAAAAAGAAGCTGTTTAAACACAAGTGGCAGACCTCATTGGTGATGTTTATCACTATCTCGCTCATCGGTTTTATCGGATGGCAATCTTACCAAACACAACAAAACGCATTGCGTGAACAATTAATCCAGCAGTTTCATCAAAGCATTCAGCAAGCCGAGTCGACGACACTATTGGCTTATACCTCACCACAACACAATACTGAATACCTTCAAACCACATTGCTCGAAAATCAACAACAAATACTGGTACAAGCAGAGTCTTTGGGGCAGATTGCCCGGCCTTTTGCACTTTATGCCCAAGGCCGAATTGCCCAGCAAACTGGTGATAATGCCAATGCGCAAAAATTGCTAAGCGAAGCTTGGCAAGCTGGTTATCAAACCAGCCAAAGTGCTTTTGCTTTGGTGACAACACTTGATCTGTCTTATCAAAGAGCATTGGGTCAGTTATATACAATGCCTGAAGGCGAATTACGAAAAACCCAGCTCAAGCAATTAAAGCGGAAGTTTGTAGAACCCATTGTAGCCTATCTGTCATTTATCAAAAAACGGTCATCTATCCAAAATGGAGGGGGTATACGACAAAATGGCCATGCGGTTTACGTGGATGCTTTACTTGATTACTACAATAAAGATTTTTCCAGCGCCTTATCAAAGCTGAATAATAGTTTGGTTTTCCCTGCTTGGAGCTACCGTCAATTTATATTGATGGGAAATATTTACATTGAAAAATATCAACAGGCGTCATTAGTTAAAGCCTCTGGTGAAACTGTACAACAATGGATAACCAAAGCATTGGAGGCTTTTGACAATGCACTCAAGATTGCCCCAAGCGACTACCATATTTATTTAAGTAAACAGCGCTTGTATATGACGATTGTTAGTAATCTTCAATACGGAAAAGGCGACCCGGGATCTGCTATACAAACCAGTATAGACTTTGCTACAACAGCCAATCAACTTAACACACAGCAACCAAATACCATCATTACTCTAGCAACAGGTATTTTTCAACTATCTATTTACCAGTACACCCAAGATCTCCCTTCAAAATCTACTTTGGACAGCAGCCTTCAGCTAATAGAGCAGGCACAAAATAAATGGCCTGACAACCTTGCGCTGAAAAGCATGCAAGCCAGAATATTAAGCCGTTTTTTGAAAACAGACAGCCAAATAGAAGAACTGACTCAAGAACGGTATATTGAAGTAGATAGTATTTACCAGTATCTAAACAGTCAGTCCCACGATGATTTTAAAGACCTTGTGTATCACGGCCTGCATTTGAAACGCTGGGGCGACTTTCTGATCGCTCAACCAAAACAAGCCAAGCAGAAATACAATGCGGCAATAGCTGCTTTTGAACGAGCTGTAGCAGTAAAACCTGAATATAGTGGCAGCTATATTAATATGGCATTAACACACTTAAAATTGACTTCGTTTGACTCTTTAACAGAAAAATATACACGTCTGGACCATGCTACTGTTTTATTGCAACAGGCGCTACAACGAGGGCATAGTGAGTTTGTTGCTAACTTCTACCTTGCCAGAGCACTGGAACAGCAAGCCCAAACAATAGGTTCGTCAGACATTACCAAGGCGAAAGCACTGTTGGATGAAGCTTTGTTAGCCTTACAGCAAGCCGAGACAGTAAAACCCAATAACTTTCATATTAGACACCTGCGTCTGAATATTTTATTGCAGATAAGGGAATTTAATTGGTATCTCGACTTGCCTAGTGCTGCTATAGAAGCTCAGGTCACTAGGGAACGATTGGACATGCTGAAAGAAAGACCTGATAATCTCAATGTTTTACTAGACGCGATTTTCGTTATCAGCACATTTGCTGACTTTAACTTAAAAACCAATAATGGCACGCAATCTCAATTAGCACTGTTATCCCAGTTAAGTAAGCGCTTGCAAAGCCATAATAAAACAACAGCAATCGCCTTATCAAACTTGATTTATGCCCGGCTGGTTTTGCTAAAATCGACGATAAGCCACAGCAAAGTTCAACTTGATGAAGTTTTCGGATTGACAGAACAATTAAATCAGCTACCAGCTAGCGCTGACAGCCATCAGTCACTCGGGGGGTTTTATTTGGCCAAACAGCGGAGCCAAAATATCAATAACGACCCACTAACCATAGCCATCAAGCATTGGGGAATGGCGATAGCACTGGAGGAGCGGGTGATCAGCTATCAAGACTCCCTTATAAAGGGATATTTACTGCAATTTACCAAACAGTATCTATTGCACCCTGCAACAGCGCAAAAAACATTAACAGAGATTGAAATAATATTGAGCCAACTAAAGTCCAATATCGTATTTTTTAACTTTCATAGTCGTTTGATTTCACTACTAAAGGCACGAAAAGAGGCCCCAGCAGCACTATCGAAATTTCTAAACCAAGCCAATGCAACAACCAATTTCAAACGCGAAGTTGCACTAATGTTACTTGATAATATGTCTCAATAAGACGACTAAGGTGACACTTCAATATCAACCGATTTGGTATTTTGTCCATCCCCCCTTCCCCTGTCCCTGCGATGATCTTTTTCTACTCCCACAGTGATGAGTTTGAGCTCGCCATCAGTATCTGCGTTATCACGAATACATGCAAAGTGCTGTAAATGATAAGTATAGTCTTTCGAAGTTTCTATAAACAATGTATCTTGATTATCAGTTATGACCTTATTAACACGAGGCCCTATTTGTACCAAAATATCCCATTTTGTTCGATTGTAAATGGTCATTTTTTTAGTCATCATATCAATACGGCCCCTGCCATCATTGACCTGATCCTTGCATCTCATGTGTATTTCAGTACCGCTAAAGTTTTCACTAACATATATAACCAGTGTTCGGTGACCCATTTTAACTCCTCTTTTTTGTGTTGTAAAAGCTCTGCGCAATAGAGACGGTGCAGGCATTTTTATTGTGACCTCAACCATAAATTTATTTTAATGCAGCAGGGTCTGTCGTTCTATGATCGTTTTCGTACTTACAAGCGACAAGTACTTACCTAAATTGTATGCCGGTTATTACAAATAACAGACAGCATTGTTAGTCACTCAAAATGGCCAATTTGTATTTTTACATTTCATATTACTCACAAATTCGAACAACGAAAGAGTTAAATCATCAAACTCAGGACCAAATTCATATGTATACTTGTCTCTCATATGGTAAGAATTAAGGCCGATGGCATAATTGCCAGATCCTTGATAATCGGTTAAGTCAGCAATCCAAGCGCCACCGCTACTGCCACTGCGCATAGGATTATTGTTCATTGTCACAATACCATGTGTTTTATCCACCAAACCTCCATCAACTCTAATCATGTATCTACCCGTTCTCACAACAGCGCTGTTATGCATTTTGAACATATCATTTACTGTCAAATTAGGTTCTTTGTCTTTAGGCGTATATTGACTGGTCCCGTAGGCGACGGGATAACCAATAGCAGTCCAATTTGAATAGTTTTCATTCTTTTTCAGACCCAGCCAACCACCTTCGGACTCACTGGAAGTGTAGAAAAATCCATAATCTCTCTTCCAGTTATCTTTATCCTCTGAACCAGTCTTCCAATCTGAATATACAGCACCACATATAAGCCCAACGGACTGACCCCCACCATTATTATATGCACGACGAAAGTTAAAATTACGGTAAAACATCCCAGTAACTCTATCTTGCATACAGTGTGCCGCAGTCATAATTACCCGCGACGAACCAACAAACTGAGCAGAGCAGTAACTATCGACTCCATTGGAATCAATGTATGCCAACCTGCCGCCAGTAGAAAATGGGAAATTTTCGACATCGGCTTTGATTGGGTCGTCTGAGGTATAAAATGGTAATAAATCATTCGCCTTGAGCTCCTTGTGTATGAATTCTCGATCTGTCGGCCTTACCCCTCCTAATTCACCCCCTGAAATTGAAACAAACGATGTAGCACTTCTCATTCGTTTATCAGTCCAATATGCAGAGGTGACACTCTCATGCATGACAACAAATGAAACAGGATCTGGTTCATGAAAAGGTAAAGGCATATGAGAAGGATCAAGATAAACTTCCATGTTTTGACTTTGCTCTGTACTATCGCAACTAAAAGATAGTGTTGTCATAACAAATGGCAAAAACAAAGTAATACAAATACATTTTTTCATTTTGTCTCCAATGATTTGAACGAGTCGATTCACAATGATGCCAAGAAATTATGAGTTGAATTCAAGCGAAATAGTTGTGTAATCTGGTATCTTTATTATTTGTGTCTAACTGTAAGTCATATTGAGAGATATTTACCAATATGACTTATTAATTATAAAACAACCTTCAAAGACACTAAACAGCCCTTTTTCGCCACAAAAAATAAGTCGCAGGCACAACCAGCAAAGTCAACATCACCGCGCTGACCATACCACCGACCATAGGTGCGGCAATCCGGCTCATCACTTCTGAACCTGTGCCAGTCCCATACAAAATAGGCAACAAACCAACAATAATGGCAGCGGCTGTCATCATCACTGGGCGTACGCGCATTCCAGCCCCTTCTAATACGGCGTTGGCCAAGTCTTTAACGGTTGGTTTTTCAATGTTTGCCAGCATCTGCTCATAAGCCTGATTAAGGTAAACCAGCATGATGACCCCGATCTCCACGGCCACCCCTGCCAGCGCAATAAACCCAACACCAACCGCTACCGAGAAATTAAAGCCCTGCAAATACATCAGCCAAATACTGCCGACCATTGCCAACGGCAAGGTGCCCATGATGATGCTCACTTCAACGAAATTTCGAAAGTTCAAGAACAACAGAAGAACGATGATGCCCAGCGTCAACGGGACGACATAAGTCAGTTTTTCTTTGGCTCGCTGCATATATTCATATTGACCAGACCAAGCGATGGAATACCCCGGCGGCAACACCAGTTGCTCTCTTACGACCTTTTGCGCCTCAACCACATAACTGCCGATATCCACGCCTTCGATGTCGATAAATGCCCAACCGTTTAATCGCGCATTTTCGCTTTTTATGCCCGGCGGACCATCTTCAATCACAATATTGGCCACATCAGCCAGCGAAATACGTTGCCCACTTGGCGTCACTATTGGCAATAATGACAGCGCTTCGGGTGAGTCTCGGTATTCTTGCGGGTAGCGAATATTCACCGGGTAGCGTTCTAGCCCTTCGACGGTATGAGTTACGTTCATACCGCCGATTGCCGTTGCGACAACTTGCTGAACATTGGCAATGCTCAACCCATAACGGGCGGCCTTTTCACGCTGAATATCGACTTTGATATAACGGCCACCAGCCACACGCTCAGAATAAACCGATGTGGTGCCTGGCACGTCTTTAAGAATAATTTCTAGTTGTTGGCCTATGGCTTGTATCTCTGACAGTTTTGGGCCGGCGATTTTAATCCCCACCGGCGTCTTGATACCCGTAGCCAGCATGTCGATTCGAGTTTTTATTGGCATCACCCAAGCATTAGTCACACCGGGGAATTTCAACATGGCATCCATTTCTTTGATCAGCTTTTTGGTTGTCATTCCTTCGCGCCACTCATCCTTTGGTATGAATTGAATAAAGGTTTCAATCATGGTCAGCGGTGCCGGATCGGTCGCGGTTTCTGCCCTGCCCATTTTGCCAAACACGGTTTTCACCTCGGGTATGGTGCGAATGAGCTTGTCAGTTTGTTGCAACAACTCTCTCGCCTTGCCAATGGATATGCCCGGATAAGTTGTCGGCATATACATCAAAGAGCCTTCATCGAGCGGCGGGATAAACTCGCTGCCGATTTTGTCGAGTGGCCACAAACCCACCAAAAATATCATTAAGGCCACCAGCAAGGTGGACTTAGGAAACTTGAGCACACTTTTTAGCACCGGCAAATAAATCGCCGTCAACAGCCGGTTAATCGGGTTTTTATGCTCGGGTAACACTTTGCCACGAATAAAATAGCCCATCAGCACGGGCACCAAGGTGATTGCCAGCGCAGCCGATGCGGCCATTGCATAAGTTTTGGTGAACGCCAGTGGCGCAAACATCCGCCCTTCTTGTGCTTCGAGCGTAAACACTGGCACAAAGCTCACCGTGATGATCATCAAACTGAAAAACAGCGCAGGCCCCACTTCAGATGCAGAATCGGCCACCACTTGCCAACGGTTTTCTTTGGTGAGCGGGGTTCGTTCCATGTGTTTGTGCATGTTTTCAATCATCACAATCGCGCCGTCAATCATCGCGCCAATCGCAATGGCGATGCCGCCAAGTGACATGATATTGGCGTTAAGTCCTTGCCAGTACATGATGATAAACGCGGTCAAAATGCCAATCGGCAAGCTGATGATGGCCACCAACGACGAACGAACGTGAAACAAAAAGAACTTTGAGACGAGCGCGACCACATCGAATTCTTCGTGTAATTTATTGGTCATGTTGTCT